>CANFVB010000006.1 GCA_947450355.1 Bacteroidota bacterium | reverse complement strand
TAAAAACAAAGTTGATCTTCCTTTCTCAGCAATATCATTAAATGTATCTAGCCCGACTACGATTATGCAACTTTGTTTTGTTATCAATTATTACTATTTCAAAGATAAGTATTTCTTATAATTGTAATCAATACAAAGATATGAGCCCGACCGAGTTTAGTGAAAATATTGTAATTAGTCAAAACGTTCAAAACGAGGGCACGCCCAAAAGAAAAAACCATCAAAAGTGATTCTGATGGTTTGGTATAATTATATGTGAAAAACGATTTTTTATGCTAAAACATCAATGATTAGTGACGGGAAAAGTCCAATGATGATGTTCAAAACGATTGCGATTACGGCTACGGCATAGAAAACGAATGGTGTTTTTGCGGTGGCTTCTTCTGGCTCTTTGGTGTACATCGCCAAGATTAATTTGAAATAGTAACCGACACTGATGATTGAGTTGATTACGGCGGCGATTACAACGATTAAATATCCTGCTTGAATTGTTTGGGTAAATAACATAAATTTGGCGAAAAATCCTGCGAATATTGGTATTCCTGCCATTGACAATAACGAGGCTGTGAGTACGGCTGCCATTATTGGGTTGGATTTTCCTAATCCGTTGAAGTTACTAATTTCTTCGTTGCCTTTGTTTTTACAAACATAAAGCACTACGCTGAACGACGCAATTCCTGCTAATGCATACGCTGACGCATAATACAATAGACTTCCTGCGGCGGTTGTGGCGCTCAATAAAACCATTAACATAAATCCGGCGTGCGATATTCCTGAGAATGCCAACATCCGTTTTACATTGGTTTGTTTTAATGCCATAATGTTTCCAACGGTCATTGAAGCGATAGAAATCACGACAATTACGATTTGGAATCCGTAAGTAATTTCTACGTTCATTGCCGTTATTAGTTTGTATAATGTTGCCATTGCTACCACTTTTGCTAAAGTGCTCATTGTGGCTGTTGTTAATGCTGGCGAACCTTCGTAAACATCCGGAGCCCAAAAGTGAAAGGGTACTGCTGCAATTTTGAATAACATTCCGATGGTTAGCAATACAATTCCGATGAAAAACCAAGACGGTAATTCGGCTGATTGCGATAATTCACTGATTTCTGTGATGTCGAATGTTCCCATTGCGCCATAAATAAGGCAAATTCCAAATAATAATATTCCTGAAGCGAAAGATCCCATTAGGAAATATTTCAAACCTGCTTCGTTACTTTTGATACTAGTTCGGTCTGACGCTGCTAAAATGTATAATGAAATGGACAATACTTCAATTCCTAAAAAGAACATTGAAAGGTTTCCAAAAGATACCATTGCGACTGCTCCTGACAATAAAAATATTTTTATAGCGATGTAATCTGAGATTTTTGATTGGTGGTTTTCATAGAAATTATGACTTAGTGCCACCAAGAAAATCGTTAATACAATGAATAAACTGGAAAAAGCAACCGAGAATTTATTAACAATAATCATATTATTGTAGTAGGTTGCTGGCGAATTATATTCGGAAATATTGAGTCCTAATATGGCAAGTAAACCAATAATTGTTACTGGAATAATGGCTTTTCTGAAATTTATGATTTCAAATAAAAGGCATAAAACACCTAATCCTATTATTGCTATTAATGTATTCATTGTTTAAATTTTAGATTTCGGAATTGGAAGAATTGAATTGCTTCTAGTCGAAAATCGTGATACTATTGTTTTGAATTTATATATTTTAAATGCTTAACCGAATCTGTTGATGCTAACCAAAATCGATTCTAAACTTGGGGTTATCAAGTCTATAATAGGTTTTGGATAGAATCCGAAGAAAAACAAAACAGCAACAATTACTGTCAATGAAACTCCTTCGTTTAGTGTAATATCAGAAAATATTTTTGTGTTTGTTTCACCCAACATTGAAGTTTGAAACATTTTCAACATATAATACGCTCCTAAAATAATGGTTGTTCCACCTAAAATGGCAAACCAAATATTAATTTGCGAAAGACTGTAAAGAACGGTAAATTCTCCAACAAAATTGAATGTTGACGGCAATGCAACCGAAGCCAAAACTAAAATCATAAATAAAGAAGTGAATTTTGGTGCTTGCGAGCGTATGCCTCCCATCTCAGAAATGGTATTTGTTTGGAACCTGCGGAAAATGATTTCGGCAGCAAGAAACAAACCTACAATTACAAAACCGTGAGAAATCATTTGAAGAACTGCACCTCGCAAACCGTCAATTGTTAAGGTATATGCTCCAGCTGCAATTAATCCAACGTGTGCTAGTGAAGAATAAGCCAATAATTTCTTTAAGTCTTTTTGTCTCAAAGCTACAATTGAACCGTAGATTACACCTGCAATTCCAATGGTTATAAATACGTTGATGTATTGTTTTGCTGCTAATGGTGCTATTTGCAATTGCCAACGAATTACGCTGTACAATCCCATTTTTAACATAATTCCCGATAATAACATCGTTCCAACTGTTGGTGCTTTTTGATACACACTCGCTTGCCAAGAATGAAATGGAATCAATGGAATTTTTATTGCATACGCCAAGAAGAAGGCTAGGAATATCCAAAATTGTTCTGTTTCAGATAATTTCACTTGGCACAAATCTCCAATTAAGAAGTTGTTTGTTTTTTGGTATAAATAAGCGAAAGCTGCCAACATAAACAACGAACCTGCCAAAGTGAAAATAAAGAATTTTATAACTGCTTTTTTACGTTCTTCGGCATCACCATTTCCCCAAAGTAAGGCGATGAAATAAATCGGTATTAATGATAATTCCCAGAAAATATAATATAAAATTCCATCCGCAGCCAAGAATGTTCCTGTCATTGCAAAAGCCATAAACAGAATTAAAGCATAAAAACTTTTGCTGTTTTTATAGTCATTTCCAAAAGAAGAAAAGATGATAATTGGTGTTAAAGCAGCTGTTAATAATAGCATTGCCAATGAAAGCCCATCCGCGTGAAGTGCAAAATAAATAGTTGGTTTTGAAATCCAAGCACTTAAAAAGTTGATGTTTTCACCTAAATTATAATGATTTAACAATATAATTGAACAACCTAATGCAGCCAAACTAAAGAACAAGGCAACTTTTGAAGCGAATTTATCACCCGCTAAAAACGTTGCGAATGCGCCAACTAAAAGTATAATTAATATAAGAGATACATTCATAATATAATTATTGAGCTATAAATAAACAGGTTAGTATTATGCAAACTCCTAAAACAAAAGCAAAAAGATACAATCCGATGCTTCCACTTTGTAATTTTTTTCCTTGCGTTCCAATGGCTTCTGTGACTTTTCCAAATCCATATACAAAGGAAGACAATGAAGTTTCCAAAACGTCTCTGAAAAAACTAGAAGCTGCATTTATAGGATTTACAAAAATAATAGTATAGGCTTCGTCAAGATAATATTTGTTGTATAAAACTTTGGCAACGCCTGTAATTTCAGCATCTTCAGAAGGAACTTGACTTTGCTTGATGTATTTTGAAAATGCAATTGAGATTCCGATAATAGCACCAACTAAAGCAATTCCCATCAATATATATTCTGTGGTTCCAAGAATAGCTTCGTGACCAGTTTTTGTAATAATTGGCTCTAAATAATGGTGCAACCAATTGCTTCCTGGGAAATTAATCAATCCTCCAAATGTGGCTAGAATTGCTAAAATTACCAAAGGCAATGTGATTAATTTTGGGGATTCGTGTAAATGACTTTTTTGATGTTCTGTACCTCTAAATTCCTTGAAGAACGTTAGATACATCAATCTGAACATATAGAAAGCGGTCATAATTGAAGCAATCGAACCAATTACCCAAAGAGGAATATCAGTATGGAAAGCTGTCATTAATATTTCATCTTTCGACCAAAAACCTGCAAATGGAAAGATTCCAGAAATCGCTAAAGAAGCAATTAACATCGTGATAAATGTGATTGGCATTGCTTTTTTCAAACCGCCCATTTTTCGCATATCTTGTTCTCCGTGCAAGGCGTGAATTACAGAACCCGAACCCAAGAACAAACACGCTTTAAAGAATGCGTGCGTGATTACGTGGAAAACGGCAACTTCATAAGCACCAAGACCTAAAGCAAGAAACATTAATCCCAATTGTGAAACGGTTGAATACGCCAATACTTTTTTGATGTCATTTTGAACCAATCCGATTGTAGCCGCTACCAAAGCCGTAATTGCTCCAATAATTGCAATTAGATTTTGAATTTGTGGTGCTAAATCAAATAAGAAATTCAATCTTGTAATCATAAAAATCCCAGCCGTTACCATTGTTGCAGCGTGAATTAGTGCTGAAACTGGTGTTGGTCCTGCCATTGCGTCTGGCAACCAAGTATATAAAGGAATTTGCGCCGATTTTCCTGAAGCTCCAATAAATAAAGCTAATGCCGCAGCTGCAATCCAAAAGGTTTCACCACTATTAGTACCGCCAATTACAAGTTCTTTTAATTCTACAAAATCAGTAGTTTTGAATAAACTTGCGATGATAAATATTCCGATTAGCAAACCTAAATCACCAATTCGGTTCATAATGAAAGCCTTTTTTGCAGCATCATTGAAATCTTGGTTTTTATACCAAAATCCAATTAACAGGTACGAACAAAGTCCAACGCCTTCCCAACCAATGAACATTACCAATAAATTACTTCCTATTACAAGAGTAATCATAAAGAATATAAACAGATTTAAATACGCAAAAAACTTGTGCATATTTTCATCATCGTGCATATAACTGATAGAATATAGGTGAATTAACGACCCAATTCCAGTTACAAATAGCAACCATAAAAGTGACAATTGGTCTAAAAGAAATCCAAATTTTACACTGAAATTACTGAAAGACATCCAATCGAATAAATTGATTTGGATGGGTTGTTTCGTTTCATTTATTTGCAAGAAAAAATAAAGTGTAACTGCAAATGAAACCACTACCGAAAGCGTTCCAATTGTTCCAGAAACCGTTTTTCCAAGACTTTTTCCGAAGAATACATTTAATAAAAATCCTAAAAAAGGAATCAATATTAATACTAAAGCTAAATTGGTTTCCATTAAATTATCCTTTTAAATTTTTCAAATTATCGATATCAATCGAACCTAAATTTCTAAATATTGAAACCAATATTGCTAAACCTACCGCAACTTCAGCTGCAGCAACCGCCATCGAGAAAAATACAAAAACTTGTCCTTGGGCATCTTGATGGTACGTTGAAAAAGCTACAAAAAGCAAATTCACGGCATTCAACATAATTTCAATTGACATAAAAACGATAATGGCATTTCGTCTGTATAAAACTCCAAATACACCAATACTAAAAAGTATTACCGAAAGGAATATATAGTTTTCAATACCTATTTGATTTAAAATATTGTTCATATTATTTTTCTATTTTTTCTTTCTTAGACAATAAAACAGTTCCAATCATCGCCACCAATAGCAAAATGGAAGCATATTCAAAAGGCACCATATATTCGTTCAAAAGTACGTTTCCTAATTTTTTAATTGATTGAAAATCTTCTCCTGTAGCGTCGTATTCTCCAACAATAGGTTTAGAATTCACGAAAATCGCAATCAAAATCAAACACGTCGAACAAAACAAAATCACCGCTGCCAATCTCGTAACTCGGGGTTTGTGGACTTCGTTTTCCTTGTTCAAATTCATCAACATTATCGTAAATAAAAACAAAATCATAATTGCTCCAGAATACACGATAATGTGAACAATTGCCAGAAATTGAGAATTCAATAGTAAATAATGACCTGCAATCGAGAAAAAGCAAATCACCAAATAAATAGCGCTGTGTATCGGATTTCTACTGAAAACCGTCAAAAAAGCCGTCGATAAAGTAATCGCCGCTAACACACAAAAAATTATAAGTAGTGCTGACATTAGTTTGCGTTTTTAAGTTGAGCATTTTGCATTGCAATGTCCAATGGCATTACCAATCTGTCTTTTCCAAAAATAAAATCTTCTCTTTCATAACTTGAAGGAACCAATTCTTTCGAAATTGTAAGGTAAATCGCATCTTTCGGACATGCTTCCTCACACAATCCACAGAAAATACAACGCAACATATTTATCTCATAAATCGATGCATATTTCTCCTCACGGTACAAATGCAATTCGTTCGCCTTGCGCTCTTCCGCCTTCATCGTGATGGCTTCTGCAGGACAAGATAACGCACACAATCCACAAGCGGTGCAGTTTTCGCGCCCTTCTTCATCGCGTTTCAACATATGTTGCCCACGATAAACCGGACTCATTTCCCGAACTTGTTCCGGATATTGAATCGTTACTTTTCTGCGAAATAAGTGTCTGATTGTAATAAACAAACCTTTAATAATCGCAATCAGATACATACTTTCTAAAAAAGTCATTTCCTTGTTGGAAACCACTTTTTTTCTTCCCGATAAGGATATACTTTCTATTGACATTTTTATTTTTTTATTTGAAGCTTAATCCTGCTTTCCGTTTCAATCTTTGTTCCACTGCGTTTCACAAAGGATTTCCACTGCAATCAGGGCTAGGGCATTCGGGTCTTTATTATGTTTTTCGTTTAATTATTATTTTTTGTAACCAATTTTGATTCTTTCCACTTTATTATCTTGCTTTTCCATCATTTCATCTAAGTAATTGAAAACCAATTCAATGTTCTTGTCGTGATTCATCAACTTCTTTTTAATTTCCTCAATTTCAAGTTTTACACTTACATTATTGGTTAGAAATTCTCTCATTTTAATAAATGCCTCAACAATTTTAATACTAAATTCAATTGCTCTATCCGAGCTTAATACATTTCCTAACATCATTGTTCCGTGTTCTGTAAAAACATAAGGCAAAGATGACGAAAATTTTAATTTCTTGAGGTGGTCGCAATTTGCGACCACATATGTTTTTTCAATTTCGGTCAACTGAAACATAAAATTACTTGGAAAGCGTTTTATATTTCGTTTAACTTGCTCATTTAAACGCTTGGTTGTAACCCCATAAAGCGTAGCCAAATCTGAATCTATCATTACCTTTTGATCTCTTATAAGCAAGATTTTGCTCATTATAAATTCTTCTGTAATAATTAATTCTTGGCTCATATATTGTAATTATTTTTTTCTTTCTTGAGGTGGTCACAAATTGTGACCACCTCAACTTATTGATTTATTGTAACTTACCCCGATTTTTACCAGAAAATTTATTAACTGGTCACAATCTGTGACCACCTCAATTTCTAATTTAAAATCCTAAAAACGCAATTATTTCGTGTCTTAAAATCACAATTCCCGTAATCATAATATTCACAATCGATAATGGAATTAAAATTCTCCATCCCAAATGCATCAATTGATCGTATCTAAATCTTGGAATTGTCCATCGAACCCACATATAGAAAAAGATAAACCCACATATTTTTGCAAATAAAACGGCAATTCCTATAACATTGGCAATATTCACACCCCAATTTTCAACTGCCCAACTCATTCCAGGATAATTATAACCCCCGAAGAATAAAACCGCTAAAATGGTCGAAGAAATGAACATATTCGCATATTCAGCAAACAAATAAAATCCCATTTTCATAGAAGAATATTCCGTGTGATATCCACCAATTAACTCGGTTTCACATTCCGCTAAATCAAAAGGCGTTCTGTTGGTTTCTGCAAAAGCACAAATCAAAAATATTAAAAACGATACTGGTTGATAAAAAACATTCCAATTCATTCCCGCTTGTTGCGCCGAAATTTCTCTCAAACTCAACGTTCCCGTCATCATCAAAAGAGCGATCATCGAAAGTCCCATCGCTACTTCATAAGAAACCATTTGCGAAGCAGCACGAACCGCCCCAATCAATGAAAATTTATTATTTGAAGCCCAACCACCAATCATAATTCCATAAACACCTACAGAAACAACTCCGAAAATGTATAACAAAGCTACATCAATATCGGTTGCTTGCAGTAAAATATCTCGTCCAAAAAGATGAAATCTGTCGCCCCAAGGAATTACTGCACTCGTCATTAAAGCAGTGCTCATAGCAATTGCAGGTCCTACCATAAATAAAAATTTATTCGGGGTATCTGGTTCAAATTCTTCTTTTGCGAATAATTTTAATCCATCGGCAAGCGGTTGAAATAATCCAAGTGGACCCGCTCTATTAGGACCAATTCTGTCTTGTAACCAAGCAGCAACTTTACGTTCCGCCCAAGTAGAATACATCGCCATCAACATTGTAATTGCAAAAACAACTAAAATAATGACACTTTTTTCGATTATTATTGTCGTATCCATCATCTAAAGGTTGCCTTTTTGAAATTCTTGTTCCTCTTCTTTACTCAATGGAATTGCGGGCATACTTATTTTTTTACGGTCTTGGTCTCTTCCTTTTAAGATTCCAGTTTCCGTAGCAATATGAACCGCTTCTAATTTTCTGTAGTATTTATTTTGATTGATTACGGAATCTTTCTCGAATTTACGAGGACCTTCAATAACCCAATCCGAAACTTCTTTGTGGTCAAAACGACATCCATTACAAATAAATTCATCTACTTCGTGGAATTCATCTTTTCTACCTGTAACTCTTTGAATTTCGTCACCAAACATCCAAACGGTAGTTTTTCCACAACATTTATCGCAATCTCTGTGTGCATTATAAGGTTTGTTGAACCAAACTCTCGATTTGAATCGGAATGTCTTATCGGTTAATGCACCAACGGGACAAACATCAATCATATTTCCTGAAAACTCATTGTCAATTGCTTTTGAAAGACATGTTGAAATGTTGGAATGATCGCCTCTGTCCATAACTCCGTGCACGCGATTGTCTGTCAATTGATCAGCAACCATCACGCAACGGTAACAAAGAATGCAACGATTCATGTGCAATTGAATATTTGGACCAATATCTTCTGGCTCAAAAGTTCTTTTTTCTTCAATGAATCTTGTTTCTGATTTTCCGTGTTTGAAACTTAAATTTTGCAAATCACATTCTCCCGCTTGATCGCAAACTGGACAATCCAAAGGGTGATTTATCAATAAGAATTCCGTCACCGATTTTCTCGCTTCCGTTACTCTTTCTGATGAATTGCTATTAATTTCCATTCCATCTTGACATCCTGTTACACAAGAAGCCATTAATTTTGGCATTGGTCTTGGATCGGCTTCGCTTCCTTTGGCAACTTCCACTAAACAACAACGGCATTTTCCACCGCTACCTTCTAATTTAGAATAATAGCACATTGCTGGGGGAACGCTTTCGCCACCAATCATTCGTGCTGCTTGCAGGATTGTTGTCCCTGGTGCTACTTCAATCGCCTGACCATCTATAGTTACTTTCATTTTCTATGACTTAACTTTATACTGTTATTTTAGAAACCAAATGCTTTACCTTTTCAAAAGGCTCTGCAACAAAGTGATCTCTGTTTTTAATTTTTTCTGGGAAACGAATATGATACTCAAATTCATCTCTAAAGTGACGAATCGCTGCTGCAACTGGCCAAGCTGCTGCATCGCCTAATGGACAAATCGTATTCCCTTCAATTTTACTTTGGATACTCAAAAGCAAATCGATATCTTCTTCACGTCCGTGACCATTTTCAATTCGATGTAAAACTTTTTCCATCCAACCTGTTCCTTCACGGCAAGGCGAACATTGTCCACAACTTTCGTGGTGGTAAAATCTTGAGAAATTCCACGTATTTCTAACAATACAAGAAGTATCATTATAAACAATAAATCCTCCTGAACCCAACATTGAACCTGTTGCAAATCCTCCGTCACTCAACGATTCATAAGACATTAAACGATCTTCACCGTTGGCAGTTTTATAAATTAAATGCGCTGGTAAAATTGGCACAGAACTTCCTCCGGGAACAAACGCTTTCAATGGTCGATCAGAACTCATTCCTCCTAAATATTCATCAGAATTCATAAATTCGTAAACACTTAAACCCAATTCGATTTCATAAACACCTGGATTTTTAATGTGTCCCGAAGCCGAAATTAATTTGGTTCCTGTAGAACGACCAATTCCTATTTTAGCATAATCGGCACCTGAATTATTGACAATCCAAGGCACAGCTGCAATAGTTTCTACGTTATTTACCACGGTTGGATTTGACCAAAGTCCTGAAACTGCAGGAAATGGCGGTTTAATTCGAGGATTTCCTCTTTTTCCTTCCAACGATTCTATTAATGCGGTTTCTTCACCACAAATGTAAGCTCCAGCTCCAATTTGTACATATAATTCCAAATCGTAACCTGTTCCCAATATATTTTTCCCTAACCAACCAGCAGCTTTTGCTTCGGCGATGGCTCTTTCTAATATTTTATAAATCCACATATATTCACCACGAATATAGATGTAAGATAAATTCGCTCCCAACGCAAAACTTGAAGTAATCATTCCTTCAATCAATAAATGAGGAATAAATTCCATCAAATAGCGATCTTTGAAAGTACCCGGTTCTGATTCATCGGCATTGCAAACTAAATGTCTTGGTTTTCCTGATTTTTTATCAATGAAACTCCACTTCATTCCTGCTGGAAATCCTGCTCCACCACGACCACGAAGTCCCGAAGTTTTCACTTCTTCCACAACTTCATCTGGGGTCATTGTTTTCATAGCTTTTTCCACAGAAGCGTAACCACCATTTTGGCGATATACTTCGTAGGTTCTAATTCCCGGAACATTTATTTTGTCTAATAATATTTTTTGTGACATATTATTTATCGTGTAACGTAATTTTATCTTCTTTACAATCAACAATCAATTGATCGATTTTTTCTTTGGTAAGATGTTCTTTATAGAAATCTCCCAATTGCATCATTGGCGCATAACCACAAGCGCCTAAACATTCAACTCCTCTTACTTCAAAAAGTCCGTCAGCTGTTGGTTCGCCTACTTTTACTCCTAATTTCTCACAAGTATAATCCATCAAATCTTCTACACCATTCAAACAACAAGGCGAAGTCTGACAAAATTCAAACATATATTTCCCAATTGGTCTTTGATTGTACATCGTATAAAACGAAACCACTTCATAAACTTCAATAGGTTTGATGCGTAAAATTTCAGCCACTTTGTCCATTAATTCCAAGCTCAACCAATTGTCGTGAGCATCTTGAACTTCGTGCAAAACTGGCAATAAAGCCGATTTTATTTTATCTTCAGGATAATGACTTATCAACTCATTGATGCGAACCATCAGTGCTTCTGTGATATTAATTTCCTGCTTGTAATGTGTATGTTCCATTCTTTATTTTAGATTTTAGATTTTAGATTTTAGATTCTTGAAACTTATTTTACTTATAATTTGTTTGTTCTTTCTAAAGTCGTAAATCTTCATTCAGTAATCTATTTTATATATTATTTCTGTATTTTATTCTAAATTCAGAAATCTTAAATCTGCAATTTTATGCGTCTAATTCTCCTGCAATAACATTCAAACTCGACAAAATAACAATTGCATCAGATAATAATGCGCCTTTAATCATCTCAGGATACGCTTGGTAATAAATAAAACAAGGTCTTCTGAAATGCAATCTGTATGGCGTTCTGCTTCCATCGGTAACTAAATAAAATCCTAATTCTCCATTTCCACCTTCAACAGCGTGATATATTTCGGCAACTGGAACAGGAACTTCACCCATTACAATTTTGAAATGATAAATCAAGGATTCCATATTATGGTAAACATCTTCTTTTGGTGGCAAATAATAATCGGGAACATCAGCGTGAAAGTCATTTCCGGCAGGCATTTTTGCTAATGCTTGACGAATGATGCTTAAACTTTCCCAAACCTCAGCATTACGAACGCAAAAACGATCGTAGGTATCACCTGATTTTCCTACAGGAACAATGAAATCAAAATCTTCGTAAGAAGAATACGGTTGCGCCACACGAACATCATAATCGACTCCGGCAGCACGTAAATTCGGACCTGTAAATCCGTAAGCCATTGCTTTTTCAGCGGTAATCGGTCCTACATTTACAGTTCTATCAATAAAAATTCTGTTTCTTTCAAATAGGTTTTCAAATTCTTTCCAAGCAACCGGAAACTCTTCTAAAAACACATCCAATTTGCGGAAAGCTTCTGGCGACCAATCTCTTTCGAAACCACCAATTCTTCCCATATTTGTTGTCAAACGAGCGCCACAAATTTCTTCGTAGATTTCATATACTTTTTCTCTAAATTGAAACACATACAAGAAACCGGTATAAGCTCCAGTGTCAACACCAAGTATGGAATTGCAAATTAAGTGATCCGTAATTCTCGCCAATTCCATTACAATAACTCTTAAATATTGTGCTCTTTTGGGAACTTCAATGTCTAATAATTTTTCTAATGTCATCCACCAAGCCATATTATTGATAGGCGATGAACAATAATTCATCCTATCCGTAAGTGGCGTGATTTGGTAAAAAGGTCGGTTTTCTGCAATTTTTTCAAAAGCCCTATGGATGTATCCAATGGTTGGTTCGGCTTCCAAAATTCGCTCGCCATCCATCAACAAAATATTTTGGAAAATACCGTGTGTCGCTGGATGCGTTGGTCCTAAATTAAGAATCGAAAGCTCGCTTCCGTCTTCATTTTGACGCTTTTTTATAATTTCAGCATATCGATGCTCTGGTGGTAATAATAGTTCTGACATTTATTTAATGTGAAAAATTATATATTGTGTTTTTAGCAATTGTCTATTGTTCTACCGAAAAAACGGTCGTCTTTATCGGTTCTTCCACCGTCTTCCAATGGGAATTCTTTTCGCATTGGAAAAGAAATCATTTCATCCATGTTCAAAATACGCTTCAATTGTGGATGACCAATAAAATTTATTCCATAAAAATCATACGTTTCTCTTTCCATCCAATTGGCGCAAAGAAAAATAGTTGAAACTGTTTTTATTTCTGGATTTGTCCCTGATATATAGGTTTTGATTTTGATTCTCACATTATCAATCCAATTATGAAGATGATAAACTACCGTGAATTGATGGTTTTCATCGTTTTCAGGATAGTGAATTCCGCATAAATCAGTTAGAAAATTGAAACGTAAGGTTTCGTCATTTTTAAGGAAAAGTAAAACTGCAGTGATTTTATCGGAAGCCACTTCAAGCGAAAAAATAGATTTTTCCTGAGTGAAATTAAAAACGCTTTCGCCAAATGTTGCAACTAATTTATCTTGAATTTGAGTGGTATCTAAAGCCATTATTTTATGTTATAAGAAGCTAATAATTCTTGGTATTCTGGAGAACTTCTTCTTCGTACCGATTCGGATTTAACCAATTCTTGCAATTTCATTACACCATCAACAATTTGTTCTGGTCTTGGCGGACAACCCGGCACATAAACATCAACGGGAATCACTTTGTCAATTCCTTGAAGTACAGAATACGTGTCGAAAATTCCGCCGGAAGAAGCGCAAGCTCCAACAGCAATTACCCAACGAGGCTCTGACATTTGCTCGTAAACCTGACGTAAAATTGGCGCCATTTTTTTCGAGATTGTTCCCATCACCATTAGCATATCCGCTTGACGAGGAGAAAAACTCACTCTTTCAGAACCGAAACGTGCCAAATCATAATGCGAAGCCATCGTAGCCATAAATTCAATTCCACAACAAGAAGTTGCAAAGGGCAAAGGCCAAAGTGAATTGGCTCTCGCTAATCCAACCACATCATTCAGTTTTGTAGCGAAGAACCCTTCTCCTACAACCCCTTCAGGTGCTTCAACCATATTTGTTTTAGATTCAGTCATTTTATTTTAGATTTTAGATTTTTAGATTTCAGATTGTAATAAACCTGAAATTAAAATCATTTTTTAAATCAATATTGTTTTTTAAGAAATCGAAATTCAATCGTTAATTCCAGTTTTAAATCAAAAATCGTAAATCAAAATTCTTAAATTACTTTACTCCCACTCCAACGCTTTCTTTTTGATAATGTAGAAAAATCCTACCAAAAGCAAAAGCATAAAAATTACCATTTTAACCATTCCTTCCATTCCTAATTCCTTGAAATTGATTGCCCAAGGATATAAGAAAATAACTTCAACATCAAAAAGCACGAACAATATGGCAACTAAGAAATATTTTACCGAAAAAGGAATACGTGCATTTCCAACAGATTCTATTCCGCATTCAAAATTTTTATCTTTTGATACCGACGATCTTTTAGGGCCTAATTTCCCCGAAACTATGATTGTTCCTACAACAAATCCAACCGCTAAAAGCATTTGCATTAGTATTGGAAAATAACTGGATAAACTTGATTGCATAGTAATTGTTTTTAACCTTTGATTTTACCCGCAAAGATAACTTTCAATAATTGATTTCGCAACGAAAAAATAAAAATTCGTTACAACTATATCGATATATTTTTCTAATTTTTATTAATTATAAATAACGCTTGCTTTGGGAGTTTGTCAAGCAATTTTAATTTGTCAGATAATTCTATGGCAGAATTCGTTATTTAGACAAAATAGTTGGGGATAATCCAAAAAAAAACGTTCCGAAATGATCCGGAACGTTTACACTTTAGGTAACAAAAATATATATATTTTTAGTCTTCAAGTACTGCAACTTGTGCAGCAACTTTACCTTTTCTTCCTTCTTCTTCTTCGTAACTAACTCTGTCACCTTCGCGTAATTCTTCCGCTCTGATTCCTGAAGCATGCACAAAAATGTCTTTTCCTGTTTCTTCGTCTGTAATGAATCCGTAACCTTTTGACTCATTGAAAAATTTAACTGTACCTGTACGCATTGTAAAAATAATAATAATTTATAATGAGACAAATGTAAACTTTATTGTAATACGAAAATCATTTGTGTGAGTTTTTTTTTCAAAAATATTGATATTCAACGTTTTCGAGCACATTTTATCGATGAAATACACACTATCTAATTTTATATGCAGCTCGTTTCAACCATTTTCAACCAAAATTTCAGCGCAACAATTCTTCTTATATAAAACTGACGGAGTAACATTACCAAAATTCATTTCCCACGAAAGTTAGTGAATTTCAAAATTAGGATGTTTTTTTTCTTTAGGAGCACACGATTTTATTTCACTTCACTATTCCACCCGCTATTCGCTGTATCCACGCCCAAAAGCGTGGGATGCCGCTACTATCGGAGGCTAAATATGAACGCTTATATTTTCATAATTGGGTTTTAATAGGGAAGTACTCGAAAGGATCGGGAGCGGGGATTTTCTTTAGATGCAATTTAATAAGCCAATTTTAATATTTATTGCAGGGCAAATGACTCTGGGAAAACATCTATTCTTTATGCAAACATTTCAAATTGCCCACTATTTACAGGCTTCATTTCACTTAAATAATTTTCCCATAAGTTTAAAGTTGTGTTTAAATTATATAATTGATTTAGTCTTTCGAGTTCCAATTTTAGTTCGTCAATTGCTATGTTTTCTGCCAATTCTAAAAGGTTAATTCTCATTAAAACATCTTTTGTAAAGGTTCTTTTTGCATCCGAAAAAGTTATTGATTTCAAAAATTGCATTGCTGTTTTTGAGTTTAAAAGAATTAAGGAATATAGGGCAAATTCTATTTTGTCAAATCCTAATAAATAGCAAGTGTCATCAAGCATTACGGGTTTTTCATTTTGCGGTAATACCAATGTGAAATGAAATGTTTTGTAAAGTCCTGATATGGCAACTTTATAGGGTTTGAAAGAATAATCGCCAATTCCGAAAATCGAAAACAAAGGTTTGTTATTGTATATGCTTGATTTTCTTGCGTCAAAATTTGACAAATGTTCTATTAAATAGCTATATGTTTTGGGAAATTCAGATTTTATATATTTTGTGTCTTGACCTACTTTTTTTTGCGTAACAATTGTATATTTTCGAGTTTGATTTATAACGACATTTTTTAAGTCGGAACTTTTTAAAATTCCATAAATCAAATCGCTTTCTAACTTAATTTCTTCTTTTAATCCATTGATATAATGCCCATTTACTTTGTCCAATTCCATAATGTTTGAACAATCGTGTTTTAAACCTTGCCGCCAAACAAATGGACTAACGCCATCAATTTCTTTAGTATTATTATAGGTGTCGATATTGGAAACAAATTTGGTTTCTAACCAGCCAAAATTTTGAATGTAATTTTCATTGGCATAAAAATTAAATTCTTTGCAATTAAATTCTGGAATGGAATTTAATTTGCAATATAACAAAGACGCTTCAACGGAAACATTAAACTCTTTTTTACAATCAATACAATGTTTTTGAATGGTTCCGATTTTAAAATTTCTTTTATGTTGGTCAAAAACTATATTTTTCACCACAGAATTTTTTACCAAAAGCATTATATTTCCTTTGTTATTTTGAAAAGTCTCAATTAAAGACATTGTAATAAATTCGGCAATATCGAAATTTCCTTTTCCCGTCATTGCGTCTAATCCGCTATGTTTTTTGAAGTTATTTTTTTTTGGCAAATTCGTAGAATTTAAACTTCCTAACATTGAATTTGTTACCCAAGGTGGATTTCCAATTACCAAAATTTCTTCTAAAGAAAATTGATTTGCAATTTTTTTAAAGTCATAATCAAAAACATTACAATGTGAGATTGAAATTTCAGGTTTGTTGTTTTCTGGATTTTCAAGATGAAAATTTATGATGTTGAATTTGGTTTCCCAAACATACGGCTTATAGATTTCAACGCCAAAAATAGCTGAAATGCTTTTGAAATTTTTTAACGAAGCAATTATAAAATTTCCTTTGCCGCAAGTTGGTTCAATTACAACTTTTGGCATTATCGTTTCAGAACCTAAATGTAAAGTTACTTTATTAGCTAATTCTTCATTTGTTTGAAAATCGCCATATTCAGCTCTGTTTGGTTCTTCTAAAATGGTTAAGCTTTCTGAAATAGTGTTTTTTAAAATTTCTAAATCTTCAGAAGTTTCAAAAAAATTGATTATCCCGAAGGATTTATGAATTGTTTTATTGGCGATTTTAATAGACTCAATTTCTCTCAAACTTTCGTTTAAAAAGTTTGAAACTATTGGGGTAATATTTGCTTCAAAAACTTTCATTTATTAGGTTTGTTGTAGCTTATTATTTTTGAAATCCCAGAAATATCATCAGATAACGCAACTATTCGTGCATATTGTAATCTCCATTGCAAAGCATTTGAAATTGTTAAATATCCTTGTTCTGGTGGAGTTTTTAAAATCTGTTTTGCTAATTTTGACAATGTTATTTCGTCTGCGGGAATATTTTTGTCTTGTAAATAAGCAACAATATCCTCTTCGTTTGCATTGTCTTTTACCATTTCTCTCAAACGAAATGTAGTTGTAAAATCCCCTGTTCTTTCTTTTGAGACAAAGGAACAACTTACAAAATTTAGAATCGCAGTTTTTGATTTTGGATCGTCCGTTTTGTCGTACACAAAAACTAAAAGATTGTAACCAAGTCCAAAAACTTTCTGTTTAGCGTCTTTAAATGGGCAAGAAGACTGGGGTTGTTTGATAGAAGTTACTTTAATATCTGTTAAAATATCTTCAGAAGGCAAATCAACTCCGCTTGCAGAAGAGCCAATTTGAACTTTATAAATATCATTAAGATGCTTTTGAAATTTTTGTTCAATTAGTGTTCCAACAGCTTTTCCGTCTGTAACTCCGAAAAGTTCTTTGTGTTGAAATTTTGATTGAACAACACAAAATATTTGTGCTTCTTCTATCAGTTTTGGTATCGTAAGTTTCGCTTTTTCGTCCATAATTACAAACTTACAATTATTATCTATTCTAATTTGTTCAAAACTTGGAAATGTTTTTAAAGTTTGGTTTTTGGGGTTTTTTGCAAACCTATTTCAGAATTTTCAGTCGGCATCTTTTTTTAAAAGCCAAAAATTCAAAACAAGAAAATGACTAATCCAGTAGCCCCGATTGCAATGGAAATCCCACGCTTTTGGACGTGGATTGCAATGGAAAGCGGGAATTGCAATTGCAAATAGTAAAGGGCAATTCGCTCCAAAAGAAAGAGAAGTTTTTATAAAAAATAAAATCCGCAAAATGTTCTCGTTGAGGAAAGAACACTTTGCGGATTTGGGAATTGTATGTGGTTTTATTTTAAATCCAATTGGATGTGCAGCTCGTTTAACTGCGTTTCATCGATAATTGACGGCGCATCAATCATTACATCGCGACCAGAATTGTTTTTTGGGAAGGCGATAAAATCTCGGATGGTTTCTTGTCCGCCCAAAATGGCAACCAATCTGTCCAATCCAAAAGCCAATCCGCCGTGTGGTGGCGCGCCAAATTGAAATGCGTCCATCAAGAAACCAAATTGTTCTTTGGCACCTTCTTCGGTGAAACCTAAATATTTAAACATCAATTGTTGCGTTGCTTTGTCGTGAATTCTGATTGAACCACCGCCAATTTCGTTTCCGTTCAACACCATATCGTAGGCATTGGCACGCACTTTTCCTGGATTGGTTTCCAACAAATGCATATCCTCTGGTTTTGGCGAGGTGAACGGATGGTGCATTGCGTGGTAACGACCCGTTTCTTCTTCAAATTCTAATAATGGGAAATCTACAACCCATAATGGGGCAAATTCTGCTGGATTTCTCAATCCTAAACGTGTTGCCAATTCCATTCGTAAAGCGGAAAGTTGCGTTCTTGTTTTATCGGCTGGACCTGAAAGAACTAACATTAAGTCGTTTGGTTTTGCATTCATTTTATCTGCCCAAGTTTTTAAAACTTCTTCAGAATAGAATTTATCAACCGAAGATTTTAAGGTTCCATCGGCATTATATTTCACCCAAACCAAGCCTGTAGCTCCAATTTGCGGTCTTTTGATATAGTCAATTAAATCGTCTATTTGCTTTCTGGTGTATTCTGCACAACCTTCAACATTTATTCCAACTACTAATTCTGCCACATCAAAAACGGGAAAACCAAGCCCCCCAGCCCCCGAAGGGGGAGTTAGAAACTGTTCGGGAAAATTTTTTAATTCATTGAATTTCATTTCAAAACGAATATCTGGTTTGTCATTTCCGTAGGTTTTCATTGCATAATCGTAGGTAATTCTTGGGAATTTATCTACTTCAATGCCTTTTATTTGTTTCAATAAATGACGTGTCAATCCTTCAAAAACATTCAAAATATCTTCTTGTTCTACAAATGCCATTTCACAATCTATTTGTGTGAATTCTGGTTGTCTGTCGGCGCGCAAATCTTCGTCACGGAAACATTTCACGATTTGGAAATATTTGTCCATTCCACCCACCATCAATAATTGTTTGAAGGTTTGTGGCGATTGTGGCAACGCATAAAATTGTCCCGCATTCATTCTGCTTGGCACCACAAAATCTCTTGCGCCTTCTGGAGTTGACTTAATTAAATAAGGCGTTTCAACTTCACAGAAATCTAAATCTGAAAGGTATTTTCGCACTTCCATTGCCACTTTATGACGGAAAAGCAAGTTGTTTTTTACAGGATTTCTACGAATATCCAAATAGCGGTATTTCATTCGGATGTCTTCGCCACCATCGGTTTCATCTTCAATTGTGAAAGGCGGGGTCAGTGCAGCATTTAAAATAGTCATTTCTGAAACTAAAATTTCAATATCGCCCGTTTTCATATTTGAATTTTTGGATTCCCGCTCAATAACGGTTCCTTTTACTTGAATTACAAATTCACGACCAAGAGTTTTAGCGAGTTCAAAAACTACTTTATTGCTACGACTTTCGTCAAATAGTAATTGGGTAACGCCATAACGATCGCGTAAATCTACCCAATTCATAAATCCTTTATCACGTGATTTTTGAACCCAACCAGCAAGTGTAACTTCCGTATTAATATGAGCAGCGTTTAACTCGCCACAAGTATGACTTCTATACATTATTGAAATTTTAGACTGCAAAAATACTATTTTGTTTTTTGATTAAGGTTTCAGCATTAAAATTTATTTTGAAACTTATAAAAACCTATATTTGGTACTTAATCAAAATCCAAATAATTATGAAAAGAGTCTTTATTATCGGAATGGTTTTGGCAGCTTCTTTTGCGTCTAAAGCCCAAACAAAAAACTACGTTTCTTTTAAAGCCGAAATTGCGAATAAAAACGGTGATTTTATTTCTTTGAGAGACAATAAAAAGGTGTACAAAAAAATCCAAGTTAACAAAGATGGGGTTTTCAAAGATACGTTGAACATAAAAGAAGGAATGTATCAAATGTATGACGGTGTTGAATATACCGATTTGTATTTGAAAAATGGATACGATTTGACTTTGAAAATGGATGCCAAAAAATTTGATGAATCTATTGTGTATTCTGGAACGGGTGCAAAAGAAAATAATTATTTGGCGAAAGCAACTCTTGCAGAAAGTGCTTTTGAGTTTGAAAAACTAATGGAATTGAATGATGCAGACTTTGGTGCTGCAATTGATGCTAAAATCAAATCGGATTTGGAGAAACTCGAAGGAAGCAAATTAGATGCCAATTTTGTTGCCTTGCAAAAAAAGAAAATTGAAGGAGACAAAGCAGGAATGACAGCGTATTTCAAAGAAAGCAAGGAAAAGTCAAAACTGAATAATACGGATGCTCCAGGTTTTGATTATGTGAATTTTAAAGGCGGAACAACCAAACTTTCCGACTTAAACGGGAAATATGTTTACATTGATGTTTGGGCAACTTGGTGCGGACCTTGTCGTGCTGAAATTCCATTTTTGAAAAAAGTAGAAGAAAAATATGAAGGTAAAAACATTGCTTTTGTGAGTATTTCGGTAGATGTGGACAAGGATTTAGAGAAATGGAGAAAATTTGTTGAAGAGAAACAATTGGGCGGCATTCAATTGTTTGCTGACAAAAACTGGAACTCTGATTTTATGAAAAGTTTCAGTATTAATAGCATTCCTAGATTTATTTTGATTGACCCAAGCGGGAAAGTAGTTAGCGCTGATGCGGCAAGACCTTCGTCGCCAAAACTTCAAGAGCAATTGGATGGATTGTTGAAATAGAGAAAATGAAACGGTTCTTATTACCAGCCTGTCTTTGCGAGGCACGAAGCAATTAAAAGGAAAGGGTGACTGGACGGGAATGTAGTGATGGATAATTGTTTTTGGGATGTTTGCCAGTAACGTTCCGCAGCTACAAGAGGTGCAAGGCTTCGTGACTGCATATTTTCTATTTAAGTAAAAAGTTCAATGTGAAACGGCAATTCCACTAAATCCTTGCATCTTGTGTAACTGCTGTTGGCAGATGTAGTTTTATTTATTATTATGGGAATTTAATATTCATTTCATTCCGTTCAATCTCAACTTTCTTCCATTCGGTTTTGTTTATTTTGCTTGTGTCTATTTCTTTTATCCAATTTATGTTTGGAAGAATTTTTGTATTTTCTATTATTCGAGTTTTGAATCCTAATCCACCTAAATCTCTCATTTGAAATTCAATTGACTTATTTTCGTTAGAAATATTTACGTATTCAATTGTTTGTGTTCCCCAAAAACTCAAGTATGTAATACGATATAAACCAATACAAATAACGCCAATTATAATTATTAATATTTTTGTTGCTTTTCTGTATTTTTCTTTTAATATTCCATTTAGTAGAAGAAAAAATGTTGAATATAAAACAAAAATCAGAAGCCAATAAATTAATGGATTATTTATACTTAAATCAGAAAATCTATTAAGTAGAATCAAACTTACTGAAATTAAAAAAAGTGTAATTAATAATCTATATTTCATTGATTTACGTTTCGTTTTTTTTACTATATCTGCCAACTATTATATAGGCGCTACAAACCTTCATAAACACACCCAATTTTGTATAGATTAGCGAAGGATTGTTCCACTTTCTATATTCTCAAATATAGGTATTACTTAATTACAAATCATCAAATGGGCTTTTTATTTGCATATACACAATCTAATGACTAATCCTAATAAATGTAAGCAATCTCGAGTTTATACAAAATTCTGGTCTGTTTCTTGTGTTTATTAAATTCAAGACCCCATTTACCACGTTGTATAACCCGAATTATGGGGTTCTTAACCCCGTTTACCACGTTCAAGACCCCGTTTACCACGTTGTACAACCCCAATTATGGGGTTCGGAACCCCGTTTACCACGTTCAAGACCCCGTTGACCCGCTTCGGAACCCCGTTGTCGCACTAAAACAGGAAGCCGATGGTTTTTGAAAAATACAATTTGATATTTTTAACTCGAAAATTGATGCTTTTAACTATAACTCTGCTCTGAAAAGTGTTTCTCTAAAATGCTTCGCAAATGTCTCCTTACTTTGCGGATATGAACCATAAAAGTTTGTAATCATTAGATTGTGTGGATGCAAATAAAAAGCACATTTGGTGATTTGTAATAAGTAATAACTATATTTGAAAATAAATAAAGTCTGCCTTTTATCACTACAATCTAACCAAATCTAGGTGTATAATAGCTACCGTGTCATTACTATATATAAGTTGGCAGATATTTTAGAAAACCCTAACAATGACGAGATTTACGACAATATTTTTGATTTTATTTATTTCATTTTTTGCAAACGGACAATCTATTGATGAACCGTTTTCCAAAAATAAAATGAAACAAGATTTTGAAGTCTTTAAAAGCATATCATCCAAAGCCAATTCTGGAGTTAACAAATACCGCACAGAAAAACAAATTGATAGCATTAATAAATGGGCAAATCAGCAAATTGAGAAAATTACATCTTATCGAGAATTTTATAATTTAATATTTACTATTTCTGACTTTGAAGGAAGCTGTCATAATGAAGTGTCATTACCCAAAAAATACGCTGAAAATTTGAAAGATGAAACATTCGGTTATTTTCCATATCCAATCAAATGGATTGAAGGTAAATGGCTTATAAATATTAGTGATAAAGAAATTCCTTTAGGAGCTGAAATTGTAACAATAAATAATATTTCAATTAATAAAATAATTCCAGAACTTTATAAATACTATTCGACTGACGGAAATAATCTGACAGGTAAAAGAATTGGTTTAATGAAAGACTTTTCAAAATATTACAGACTTCATTTTGGTCTTACAAAAACTTTTGTGATAAGTTTTGTATATCCAAATTCTAAACAATTAGAAACTAAACAAATCCAAAGTGTTGGCAACAAACCATATTACGAAAACTTCAGAAAAATGCACACAATGTCTGTTGATCAATATTATTATGCAGATTTAAAGGAAAATCAAAAATATAATTACAAACAATTAAATCCATCAACAGGAATTTTGACGATACACACTTTTGATATAGGTGATGAAAAGACAATTGAACATAAAACGTATCGATATTTTTTAGATAGTATTTTCTTAAATGTCAAAACTCAAGGAATTAAAAACTTAATTGTTGATATTCGAAATAATGGTGGCGGAAATGACCCAAATGATTTAGTAACTTATTCTTATTTGACGAATAGAATTTTTCAAGAAAATAAGCAAGCTTGGATTAGTTTTAAAAAAATACCTTTAATGAAATATTATAATATTGGAATACCTAAATTTATAAGACCATTAATAGTTGGAAAATATAATAGAGAATTTCAAAAAATTTTCCCTAAAGAACAAAACGGCAAATTTTTTCAGGATGAAAATTCGGATGACCACAAAATTAGAAAACCAAATCAAAACGCATTCAATGGAAATATTTACCTGCTAATAAGTCCAAAGGTTGCATCAGCAGGAAGTTTGTTTGCCGCAATGGTTTCAGGAAATGAAAATACAACAACAATTGGAGAAGAAACTTTAGGTGGTTATTATGGACACAACGGACATTCACCATTGAGTTATAAATTACCTAAATCAAAAATAGTGATAACATTTTCTGTTGTGAATTTAGAACAAGATGTTCCTAAAAAAGAAAATCAAAAGTATGGCAGTGGAATTATACCTAATTATGAAATCACTCAAACTTTTGACGACTTTCTAATAAACATTGACACGCAGTTGAATTTTACAATGGAACTATTGCTAAAAAAATAAAAACAATCTGCCAACAGCAGTTTCAAGAAATGGCGAGGCATGGGATTTATCAGAAATTGGAAAGGTCATTAATCAAAAGTTTTGTTTATATTTGTAAAGGCTTGGTTCTGAAAGTCCGCCACAATGCCAAGCCGCGGAAAGTTAGCCGGAAGTTTGTCGGAACTTGAAAAAAAACATAGAAAAATAATAAATAATTGTTTACAACTAAATATATATTAAGTTTACTAACTTAAATTCAAAAAACTTAAAACTATGACAAACTTTAAAAAAATTATTCATTTAATTCCTGTTATCTTTTTCGGATTATATTCTTGTAGTAAAAGTGATTCAACTCCAGAAACTGTACCTGTTTCAATAGAAGGAAAATGGCAATACACAAAAGTTGGAACAATAACAAATAATCAAGAAATACTTACAGATTACCAACACACAGCAGGTTGTACTAAAGATTACATAGAAATACTTGCTGGTGGAATTCTTAAAAGTCACGAATATAACAATCCTAATTGTCAAGAAACAATTAGTACAGGAACTTGGACAAAAAACAATAATTCTGTAACAGTATCTTATCCAAATCAGCCAACTCTTAATGGTGAAATATTGGAACTTACAAATACAACACTAAAAGAGAAATTCATTAACTCGGGAATTACTGACGTAGAAGTTTTAACTCGAATTAATTAAAAAAAGAAAACCGATTTGCCAACAGCAGATTCTCGCAATTGCGAATTTTGTGGTATGTTCACGTTTACGTTTCGCAAGAATTTTTATTTTGGCAGAGAAAATTCAGTCCACTTTTATCAGCAACTGCTGTTACAGGCCAAGCGTTAAACTCAACAATAAATTTGAAATTCATAACGATTTCTTTTATTTATATTTTGAAATAAATCTCCAAAACACTGCGTAACTTGGCGTTTAATCTGCAAGATTATTTTATAAAGCAAGTTGTATCTTTTCAATAATTTCGTGATATTCTGAATCCGAAAGGAAGGTTTGTTGTGGGTTCATATCGAAAACACCGCCAAACCCGAAACCGTCTTTATATTTTGGAACTACGTGCATGTGCAAATGAGAAATGGTATCGGCATAAGCGCCATAATTAATTTTATGTGGATGGAATGCTTCCGTTATTGCATTTCCCACTTTTGCAACATCAGACATAAATGCGTTGCGTTGTTCGGGACTCAATTCATGAAAATCAATTCCGTGGTCTTTGTAAACAACATTGCAACGGCCTAAATGAGATTGCTCTTTAAATAAGAAAAGTTGTGAAACTTCTAAATCACAAATTTTAATCATTAAACTTTTTAGGGTTTCATTATTTTCACAATATAAACATTCTGAAGTGGGAGTTTTCATTTTTGAGAGGGATTTCAGGATTAAATTTTGTCAAATCTACAAAATTATTTCTAAAATTATTGTGTACACAAATGGTTGTAATTTTTAGCCCTGATAGCAGCGGCATCCTCTTGTGGCGGCGTTCGCCACAAGAGATATAGCGAATAGCAGGAATAGCTTCTAATGAAAATAATATTGGAAATTAATTATCTTCTTGGTACCATTCTGCAAATGAGGTTTCTGTTTCTTGGAGCTTTAATGAATGCAATTGAATTCCAATAGGCAAACGATTTTTTATTCTTAGTGCAAAATCAATTACCATATTCTCGCTTGTAGGTTGGTATTCAACTAAAATCACATGATGATCTCTAGATTGTAATTCATTAGCCAACTCAATATGAGGGGTGTTTTTATTGAAAACTGTGGCGTGATCGAATTGATCTACAATTTCTTCTTTCACAATTTTCTTTAGGTCTGTAAAGTCAATAACCATTCCAAATTTCACATTAGAAGCATCTGTGATTGGCTTCCCTATTACTGTTACAGATAATTTATAACTGTGTCCATGAACATTCTTACACTTTCCGTCATAGCCATATAAGGCATGGCCCGTTTCGAAACTGAATTGTTTTGTAATTCTGATATTGCTCATTGTTAAAGTATTTGAATGCAAATTTACTAAATTGAAGTCATTCTATTTTGAAATTTACAAATTGCTTTTTTTAAAACTAAAAAAATGTATATTTGCGAAACTAATGGGGGATTAGCTCATTTGGCTAGAGCGCTTGCCTGGCAGGCAAGAGGTGGTCGGTTCGAATCCGATATTCTCCACAAAAAAACCGTAATTACTTATATTATAAGTTATTACGGTTTTTTTATAATTAAACAGAAATTCAAGAAATACTAAAAACATTAAATTCTCGCTGGTTCTACCCATTTGAAAATTTGAGATTCTTGTGGAATAATTAATCTTTCTGAAATTTTAGCCATTCTTCCTGGCAATTTCATCAAATAATCACGTGCTTTTTCTGCTTCGTCAGTTAAATTTGAAATTTTGTCGATTTCCCATTTATCAATTAATTTTTGCATAATATCTACATAATCATTTGCTGTATAAACGCCAATTCTTTGTGCAGAATCTGAAAAATGTTCAAATGCAGAACTCATTTTTTCGCCAGATTCTCTCAAAAATTGTGCGGGCATAACGATTTTTTGTTTCATCATATATTGAAAAGCCAACATCATTTCGCTTGGATCTACTTGAAAAATACGGTTTACAAATTCGCTATAAGCATGGTGGTGACGCATTTCATCGCCCGCAATCATTTTGCAAATCTTAGACAATTTATTATCGCCATACGTTTTTGCCAATTGTGCAACACGATTGTGAGAAACATACGTTGCTAATTCTTGAAAACTTGTGTAAACAAAATTCTTGTATGGATCTCTTCCTGTTCCAATATCGAATCCATCATTTATCAAATGTTGTGTGGTCATTTCAACTTCACGCATGTTTACACGACCCGATAAATAAAGGTATTTATTCAACAAATCTCCGTGACGATTTTCTTCGCCAGTCCATTGACGAATCCATTTTGACCAGCCGTTAGCTTCCACTTGGTCAATTCCTTCCACGTCCATTAACCAAGATTCATAGGTTGGCAATGCTTCTTCGGTGATAGTATCACCTACTAAAGTTACCCAGAAATCATAAGGTAAATCTTTTGCAATTTCACGTAATTCTTTAACTTCTTCAAAGAAATTTTCAGATTGAGAATTAGGTAAAAAATCGGTAGGTTGCCAAATTTTTTCAACAGGAATTAAATATTGATCGACAAAAGTATCGACATTTTTTTCAAGAAATTGCATCACTTCAAGACGCATGTTTTTTATTGACATAATTAATTTAGGTTTGGATTTTATAGTTTCAATTCCTCAAAACTGTAAAATCAATTTATTTATGTTTTATGCTTTTAATTATAATTTCTTCTACTTTATTTGATAAATCCTCAATGTCGGATTCCTTTACAGATATTGCATTATGAACGGTAAAGGTAATTCGATTTCCAAGACCATACGGCAAAAAGCCAAATTTAACAAATTTCCATGAATTGTTAATCGTTATTGGAACAACAAATGCAGAAGGAGCGTATTTACATAGAATTTTTAAGCCGCTTTTCGCAAATTCTTTCGGTTTTCCAGTTTTAGAACGTGTTCCTTCAGGGAAAATTACCGCTGAACGATTTGTATTTTCAATATATTGTGATAATTCTTTGATAACTGAAATAGCCTGTTTTGGATCATTTCTGTCAATTAATACAGAACCTCCGTGATTTAAATTATAGGAAATACTCGGAATTCCTTTGCCCAATTCTTTCTTACTTACAAATTTAGGATGGAATTTTCTCAAAAACCATATTATTCCGATGATGTCGTATAAACTCTGATGATTTGCCACAAAAATTATTGGAACTCCTTCGGGAATGGATTCTCTATTTTCAATTTTATAGCGAGTTCCTAATAAGTGTCCAATTCGCAAAAGTATAAAATTGAGATAATCGACACTTTTTTTATGGGCTTGGTATCCAAATAAATTGAAACAAATCCACTGAATGGGATGAAAAATAACTATTGTTAGCAAAAACAAGAGTAAGCTAATTATAGATATTGGATACGATATTATTTTTTCCATTGCTGTGAAATTGCGGTCAAAAGTACGAAATATTTATTTTGTAGTGGTTTTTTTTACAAAGACAAAATTCTTTATTAAAACACTTCTTGGAACTTCGGAAAAAAGAACTATTTTTACTAAAAATAAGTAAAACTAAATGAAAGCAAAGATGAGTTCGGACAAAGAAAAAGCAAATCCAGAAAAAGAAGCCAAGTTAAAAGCCCTTCAACTTACATTAGATAAATTAGATAAAACCTACGGAAAGGGAACCGTAATGAAAATGGGCGATAAAGCCGTTGAAGAAGTGGAAACTATCTCTTCAGGTTCATTAGGACTCGATTTAGCATTAGGCGTAAACGGTTATCCAAGAGGAAGAGTTATTGAAATATACGGCCCAGAATCTTCTGGAAAAACAACCTTAACCTTGCACGCAATTGCAGAAGCTCAAAAAGCTGGAGGAATTGCAGCTTTTATTGATGCGGAACACGCTTTCGATAGAACTTATGCAGAAAAATTAGGCGTTGATATTGAAAATTTAATCATTTCGCAACCTGATAATGGGGAACAAGCACTTGAAATAGCCGAGAATTTAATTCGTTCCGGCGCAATTGATATTGTAGTAATTGACTCTGTTGCCGCTTTGACACCAAAAAGTGAAATTGAAGGCGAAATGGGTGATTCTAAAATGGGATTACACGCCCGTTTGATGTCACAAGCCTTGAGGAAATTAACTGGAACTATTAGTAAAACAAATTGTACGGTATTCTTTATCAATCAGTTGAGAGAGAAAATTGGGGTTATGTTTGGTAATCCAGAAACTACAACTGGTGGAAACGCATTGAAGTTTTATGCTTCAGTTCGTTTAGATATTCGTCGTTCTACTCAAATAAAAGATGGCGATAATGTTATTGGAAACAGAACAAAAGTGAAAGTCGTTAAAAATAAAGTGGCACCACCTTTCAAAGTTGCAGAATTTGATATTATGTACGGTGAAGGAATTTCTAAAACTGGGGAAATATTAGATTTGGCCGTTGAATTTGAAATTATCAAAAAAGCAGGTTCTTGGTTCAGTTATGGCGAAACCAAATTAGGACAAGGTCGCGATGCGGTGAAATCGTTAATCAAAGATAATCCTGAAATGGCAGACGAATTAGAACAAAAAATTAAAGATAGAATTAAAGAAAATAACGCTTAAATTCAGAAACTGCTCAAGAAATTGGGCAGTTTTTTTTATTATAAATGTTGCTTGTGAATTATTAATCTAGATGATTTGCAACGTTGGCAAATTGTTTTGATTTGAATTTTTCATAATTTTAAGTAATAAAATGAGACAATAGTTTTCTGTGTAACAACATTGAAAAACAATGCATTACGATTTTGGTTAAAAATTTTGGAATTCCTTGTGCTTGTAATATTACTTTTTAAAACTACCCAGATTGTTTTTTTAGGTAGTACGGGTTTAACTCAAAAAATGTTAAAGTTTTAGTTACTTTTGTTGTAGAAACTACATTGAAATGTATCGCTGGTATTCCAATTTACAACAAAAAACAAATAATATATAAAGATGAAAAGAACATTGGTCATCGGAGACATCCATGGAGGATTACGAGCACTGCATCAAATTCTTGATAAAGCGAGTGTCACCACAAAAGATACTTTAATTTTTCTTGGAGATTATGTGGATGGCTGGAGCGAATCGCCACAAGTATTGGATTGTTTAATCGCTTTAGGGCAAAAGCAACCTTGCGTTTTCATTCGGGGAAACCATGATGAATTGGCGTTGCATTGGTTGCAAAACCATCACGATAATCCTTTGTGGTATGAACATGGGGGAGAAGCGACGGTTTTAGCCTACGCAAATGTGGACGAAACTACCAAACAAAAACACATTGAGTTTTTATTGAATTTGGTCAATTATCATATAGATTCGAATAATAGATTGTTCGTTCATGCAGGTTTTACGAGTATGAACGGAGTAACGCACGAGCATTTTCATAAAATGTTTTATTGGGAACGAACTCTTTGGGAAATGGCATTGGCATTGGATAAATCAATGAAAAAAGACGATATATTATATCCAAAACGACTTACGTTGTACGATGAAATTTATATTGGTCATACTCCCGTAACTAAAATTGGCAAAACCATTCCTGTTCCAATGGCGAATGTTTGGAATGTGGATACGGGTGCTGCTTTTCTAGGTTCTTTGACAATTTTGGATGTGGAAACGAAAGAATTTTGGCAAAGTGATCCATTGCCTGAATTATATCCTGATGAAAAAGGGAGGAATTAAAAATCGAGAATACTTTATGGAGCTGGATTTGGGAAGATACTTTGAATTTTCTCGATTTCTAAAAGGATATTTTCATTTAAGGAAACTCCAATTGTGTCGATGTTCTCTTTTAATTGTTTTAAAGTTGTAGCACCAATAATTGTGCTAGTTACAAACGATTGATGTGCCACAAATGCCAAGGACAATTCGGTTAATGTAAGCCCAAAATCGAGTGCAATTTCGTTATATCTCTTGGTTGCTTCTCTAGTATTTTCTCCGTTGTAACGTGCAAATTGTGGAAATAAACTAATTCGTGCGTTTGGAGGAGTTGCTCCGTTTAAAAATTTACCTGACAATACACCAAAAGCCATTGGGGAATAGGCCAATAAACCGACATTTTCCCGATGACATACTTCGGATAAACCGACTTCAAAACTCCGATTTACTAAAGAATATGGGTTTTGGATGGTTGCCATTCTTGGTAAATTATGTTTTTTACTTTCTTCTAAAAAGCGCATTAATCCCCACGGAGTTTCATTGGAAACACCAATATTGCGTATTTTCCCTTGACGAATTAACCCTTGTAAACATTCCAACACCGATTGAAAGTTGTCTTCCCAAGCATCTTCTTGTACTTTAAATCCAAGTGAACCAAACATATTTGATTTGCGCTCAGGCCAATGCAATTGATACAAATCGACATATTCTGTTTGAAGTCGTTGCAAACTTTGCTCTAATGCAAATGTGATGCTTTTGGGCGAAAAATCGTTTTTTTCACGCATGTAAGTAAAGTTTGGATTGGGTCCCGCTACTTTGGTTGCCAAAACTATATTTTCTCTATTTCCTGTTTTTTTGAACCATGTTCCAATGATTTTTTCTGTACTTCCATAGGTTTCTTGACGGGCTGGAACCGAATACATTTCAGCGGTATCAAAAAAATTGACTCCGTTTTCGAAGGCATAATCCATTTGAGAATGTCCTTCGGCTTCTGTGTTTTGTTCGCCAAAAGTCATTGTTCCAAGACAAATTTTACTAATTTTTGTTTCGGTATTTGGTAAATTGGTGTATTTCATAGATAAGTGGGAAAGTTATAAAGTTACAATTAGATAAAGTAAAAAGGCTCAAAGTATAACTCTGAACCTTTGAACCTTTTTTACTTTGAAACCTTTTTTATAAATCATTCAACATTTTAGAAATTTCGTCTAATTTTGGTGTTAGAATAATTTCAATTCTACGGTTTTTAGCTTTTCCTTCAGGAGTATCATTGCTCATTAAAGGGGCAAATTCACCTCTACCCGCTGCGGTTAAATTTTCTTTTTTTACTGCTTTATTTTCTGATAAAATGTTCACAATTGCAGTAGCTCTTTTTGTAGAAAGATCCCAGTTGTTTTCAATTTGACCCACAGCGCCAGCAAATTTGTCATTGTCAGTATGTCCTTCAATCAAAACTGCGATGTCTGGATTTTGCGCCAAAACAGTTCCAACAGCAACTACGGCTTTTTTACCTTCTGAACCCACAGCCCAACTTCCTGATTCAAAAAGCAACTTGTTTTCCATAGAAACATATACTTTTCCGTCTTTTTGATTCACGGTAAGTCCTTTACCTTCAAAGGCTTTCAGTGATTTTGACAAGGCGTCTTTCAGTTTTTTCATAGCCGCTTCTTTAGCCGCCATGATACTTTCCAGTTCATTTACTCGGTCGGTACCTTTTTTCAAATCGGCACTTAACTTGTTCAAGCGCTCTTTTTCAGCAGCCAATGCTTTTTCTTTAGCTTCTAGCTGTGCTAATAATTCCCGGTTTTTAGCCATGTTTTCTTTCAAAGATTCATCGCTATTTTTTTCTAATGCATTATAAGATGCTTGTAACGTTTTCAGATTTTTATCAGCTGCAGCAAAATCAATAGCCAATTTATCTCTTTCGGATTTTGTTTTATCGTAATCCTTTTTTAAGGAAGCATAATCCAAATCGAGTTTGCTTTTAGCTTTGGTAATACTGTCATTTAAATCGGCAGTTCTTCTATTTTCTTTTTTTAAATCGGCAAATTTTGTTTCCAATTCGTTAAAAACTTTCTTAGACACACACGATGTTGCTAAAGTTAAAACTACTATTCCTAATGCAATTTTTTTAATCATTTTAAATATTTTAAAGGTTAAAATTATTCTAATTCTACTAAAATGGGACAATGGTCAGAATGTTTTGCTTCGGGTAAAATTAAGGCTCTTTTAAGTCTGTCTTTTAAGGTTTCACTTACCAAACAATAGTCAATTCGCCAGCCTTTATTATTGCCACGAGAGCCAGCTCTGTAACTCCACCAACTGTATTGATCGGGTTGTTTGTTAAAAAATCGGAAACTATCGATGAATCCGCTTTTCATAAATGTATCCAACCAAGTACGTTCTTCGGGCAAAAAACCTGAAACTTTTGCGTTGCGAATTGGGTCATGAATATCAATTGCCTGGTGGCAAATGTTGTAATCACCACAAATTACCAAATTCGGAATTTCCTTTTTCAAGTTGTCGATATAACTTTGGAAGTCGTCCATAAACATAAATTTATGATCTAATCGGTCACTATTTGTACCTGAAGGCAAATACAAACTCATCACCGATACACCATCAAAATCAACACGAAGGTTTCGTCCTTCAAAATCCATGTGTGCAATTCCTGTTCCAAAAACAACATTATTGGGTTTTATTTTCGACAAAACAGCCACGCCGCTATATCCTTTTTTTGTTGCGGGATAATAATATTGATAGGGATAACCTGCTTTTTCAATGTCGGAAATTGGCACTTGGTCTTCAGAAGCTTTTATCTCTTGAAGGCAAATTACATCTGGATTTGCCTGTTGCAACCATTCAATAAAACCTTTGGTAATTGCGGCTCGAATTCCATTTACATTATAGGAAATAATCTTCATTATAATAATTCAAATTTATATTTCCAAAAGTAATAAAAAAACTTGAACGTAACATACAGAAAACACAAAGAAAATCGAAACACATTTTCGTTGGTAACAAGAGAATTTTCCTATCTTTGTTTTTCGATTTAAATAAAAATTATAAATGGGTTTAGTTACTGCAAAGGAAGTTGCCAAAGCAATAAATACTGATAAGTACGGCGTTTTAGGTACTTTTTCAGGTTGGTTACTGATGAAGGCTTTAAAAATATCTACCCTAAACAAAGTGTATGATAGAAATAAACATTTGAAAGATGTTACGTTTTTAAATGCCATTTTAGATGATTTAGAAATAAAATTTGAAATTCCTGAAGAAGATTTAAAACGGTTGCCAAAAGAAGGTGCATATATCACTATTTCAAATCATCCTTTAGGAGGAATTGATGGCGTTTTATTATTGAAATTAATGCTTGAAAGAGAACCTAATTTCAAGATAATAGCCAATTTTCTTTTGCACAGAATTGAACCTTTGAAAAAATACATAATGCCCGTGAATCCTTTTGAAAACCACAAAGATGTCAAATCTAGCGTGGTTGGAATTAAGGAAACATTACGTCATTTGAGAGATGGAAAACCTTTGGGAATGTTTCCTGCTGGTGAAGTTTCTACCTATAAAGACGGAAAATTAATGGTTGACAAACCTTGGGAAGAAGGGGCTATAAAAGTAATTCGAAAAGCACAAGTTCCTGTCGTTCCAATTTATTTTCACGCTAAAAACAGTAGATTATTTTATTTTTTATCCAAGATTGATGATACTTTACGAACTGCAAAATTGCCTTCAGAATTGTTTTCCCAAAAAGACAGAGTTATTAAAGTTAGAATTGGAAAACCAATTTCTGTAAATGAGCAAAACGAACATACAACTATTGAGGAATATTCCGAATTTTTGCGCCGAAAAACCTATATGTTGGCAAAACCATTTCAGAAAGAAACGCCTTTTTTACCTACAACAAATTCAATACTTCCTAAAAAAGGACCTAAACAAATTGTAACTGGTGCAAGTCAAGAAAATATGATTTTGGAAGTAGATGCTTTACGAACTTCCGACTGCCGATTATTGCAAAGTAAAAATTACGAAGTGTTTTTTGCCGAAGCTTCTAAAATTCCAAGTATTCTTCATGAAATTGGACGTTTGCGAGAAATTACCTTTAGAGAAGTTGGCGAAGGGACAAATGAATCCATCGATATTGACAAATACGATAAATATTACCATCACATGTTTTTATGGGATGAAGATGCCAAAAAAATTGCGGGTGCTTATAGAATGGGATTGGGTTCGGAAATTTATCCAAAATATGGAATAAATGGATTTTATTTGAATGAACTTTTCCGATTTGAACCCGAATTACACGATATGATGAACAAATCTATCGAAATGGGACGCGCATTTATCATCAAAGAATACCAACAAAAACCAATGCCACTTTTCTTGCTTTGGAAAGGAATTATTCACACGACTTTACGATTTCCAGAACATAAATTCTTGCTTGGCGGTGTGAGTATTAGCAATCAATTTTCAGATTTTTCAAAATCATTGATGATTGAATTTATGAAATCTAATTTCTATGACCCTTATATTGCTCAATATATTCATCCAAAAAAAGCATTTAAAGTTAAACTTAAAGATGCCGATAAGGATTTTGTTTTCAACGAAGCAGAATCAGATTTGAATAAATTTGACAAAATAATTGATGAATTAGAGCCAGGTTCTTTGCGGTTACCTGTTTTAATTAAAAAATATATCAAGCAAAATGCTCGTGTAGTTGCTTTCAACGTTGACCCTTTATTTAATAATGCTGTTGATGGATTAATGTATATTAGAATTTCCGATATTCCAGATAGTACTGTTAAACCTGTTATGGAAGAATTTCAAGCAGAATTAGAACGTAAATTAGCCGAAAAAGGAGAGATTTAAGCGGCAAAACTACATTCTTTAATCATTCGGAAATTAATTATAAATCGAACCGTAATTTCTAGCCTCTATTCAAGAGGAAATCCAGTGTTGTTGTCTCAACTTGTTGAATATTACTATTTTTAAAGCAGGCTATATTTTAATCACTATTCATATAAAATTATCCGATTTTGTAGCCAATTTCACAGTTCATCGATTTTTCTTACAATTCATCTACTATTTTTCCCACAACATCTTTGTCGGTATATATTTACAAAACCATAGCATTAGTAGGTAAAGTTATTGGTAGATTTGGGGGGAAAAGGCGGAAGTAAAATTCCGCCTTTTTTT
>CANFVB010000005.1 GCA_947450355.1 Bacteroidota bacterium | reverse complement strand
TCATCAATATGAGGTCCTTTGTCCATTGCTTCGTAAGGTAATTTACCTGTTTCTTTATTTATTTCAACACCGTTTGTTGCGTCTAATTTTAGAGTTTCTATATAATCATAGAATGTCTTTGATACAGTTGCTATTTTCTTAGAAGTCTCTTTAGCTTGACCAAATAATCCTGGATTATCTGTTCCTTTTAATTCAATTGTAGCTAATAAAGATTTATTATTATCTATAGAAGATTTATTTGCACTTTCAAACTTTTCATTCATTAATCCAAAAGCTGATAATACTTCTTTTGACATATTCAAAGCCAACATTGCAATGAAAACCAAATACATCAGGTTAATCATCTTCTGTCTAGGGGTTAATTTTCCTCCTGCCATTTTTTCTAATTAGTTTATTTTATTATTAAATATAGTTTAAAAACTAATTATTATTTGTTACTCATTGCAGAAAGCATTCCACCATAAACATTGTTCAATGAAGACAAGTTAGAAGTTAATGATTCCATTTGATCTTTTAATTTAAGATTGTTTTCAACTACAGCTTCATTAATTTGAGCATTTTTAGCTGAAGTCTCCAATTGGATTTTGTATAAACCATTAATAGATTCCATTTGAGATGCAGCTAAAGTCAATTCTTCGCTGTATTTTTTTGTTGAAGCTAAAGATTCTGCTGATGGAGCAATAGTACGTGAAGCCTCTTCGAAATTTTTAATGCTATTTCCTAAGCTAGTCATCATTTCTCCGTCAATTTTTGCTTCTTTTAACATAGCATCCAATTTTTGAGATAAAAGACCTTGTGCATCTTCTTTTTTATCAGTTTTTGATTTAGCTGTTCCTCCAGCTAATTCAGGATAAACTAATGACCAATCTAATTCGTCTGCTGAAGTTTCAAAAGCTGACAAACCAAAGATTGCTGCTTCTGTTAATAAACCTATTATTAGAAATTCACTTGCACCTGGCCAGTGTTGGATTTTGAATAATGCTCCAACGATTACAACTGCTGCACCCATTCCGTAGGTGAATTCCATAACTCTTTTTGGTAATAATGCCATAATAATAATAATTTTTGTTTAGTTAATGTTTAATTTTGGTTGATTTATTTTTTGGTTGATTTACCCGTTGTTTGTGTACCCATAAAATCTTGAACTGTTCTAAAGCCAATATAACTTCTTGCAGAATCTGCATATTCAAAATCTCTAGTGCTAACTTGTAAGAAATAAGCTACGTCTTTCCAAGAACCACCTCTAATTACTTTTCTTTTATTAGTTCCATCTTGAACATTTGGATTCATTGAAGAAACATATTCGTAAGATGACGGATCATAAGAAGCATCAGTCCACTCCGAAACATTTCCTGCCATATTATACAAGTTATAGCCATTAGGTTCATAAGATTTAGCTTCAACTGTATATAACGACTTGTCCGCAGCATAATCTCCGCGATTTGGTTTGAAATTAGCTAAGAAACATCCACGATCATTTTTAGTATAAGGACCTCCCCAAGGATATGTACCTGACTCTAAGCCGCCTCTTGCAGAATATTCCCATTCAGCCTCTGTAGGCAAACGGAAAGAATTAATCAAATCTCTACCTTTTTTCTTTTTAACATAAGAATTTTTATATAAAGTTCTCCATGCACAAAAAGCTTTGGCTTGTTTCCAGTTTACACCTACCACTGGGTATTGTGCATAAGCTTGATGCCAAAAATAATCATTGTGCATTGGTTCATTATAAGAATATGCAAAATCTTTTATCCAAGTAGTTGTATCTGGATATACTTTTATCTGTTCTGTTTTGATGAATGTACTTCTTTTTCCGACTTTAGCCTTAGCTGCAGCTTGAATATCCATCCAAGAATAACGGAACTTTAATTTATTTACATCTATGGTTCTCAATCCGTTAAAAGCCTCGGCAACAGGAAGATACATAGTATCCATTACCTCTGTATAGAATTCATCTGGATATTTACTAGTTTCTTTTATTAATTTCACTTTGTGATTTAATTTTCTACCAGCATAAGCATCATCTGCAGTTCCTACACTATAATAGTTTTCAGTCATATACTTGTCATACGCTGTAGCTTTTGTGTTTTTAGCAGGATCAATATCGTTAAATGCAAAGTCTCCAATACTTCCGCTTTTTCCTCCACTCTTTGATGAACCGGGTTTTAATCCTTGTTCATCAGCCAAAATAGCTAATCTTACTCTCATTGTTGAATCTTTTACCCATTCAACAAATTGACGGTACTCACTATTTGTGATTTCAGTTTCATCCATGTAAAACGAACGAACAGTTACTGTTTTAGTTGGCGCATCTTGAACGTTTGCTAAATCATCATCTGATTTACCCATAATAAAAGAACCGCCTGGGACTAATGTCATTCCAAAAGGTTTTTCAGGATGCCATTTTTTACCAGCAACACCTACTAATTCTCCTTTATCGCTTGATCTTCCACAACCTATTAGCAAGGTTACTATTGCTGAAAATGCAATTAATTTATTCATATAATTCTTAGTTATGTGTATATACATATTTGAGGGCGTAAACCTATTTATTATTTTTATTAAAAACAATTATTTTTAATAAAATTTTTAATTTTTTTTAAATTAAATAACTTTTATTAAAATACATTCTTTCTCTGAGCTTTCCACCATCTTTCAGGCATTTCATTTTCGCAGGCTACTAGATATTCATCGTAAGAACAAGGTAATAACGTATTTCTTTTCAATTTATTATGTGAGTCGGAAATAAAAGGTATTTCAATCCACCATCTTCCCGTTTTATTACTTTTATAAAAAACTAATTCATCCTCTTCTAAAGGCACTATATATTTGATATAGTTATCTTTACTCCCAAATGGGTATTCGTTTGAACGGTAATGAAATCCCTCGATAAAATACCAAATAATCTGGGAAATCAATCCTGATTCTTGCATTGAATTAGTATGATTGAATATTCCAAAGGATGAAACTTTATCACTTATTCCTGCATATCTTGACAATGAACAAATTTCTTTACCATCAAAACCATTTGGTTTAAAATTAAAGAAATTTCCTGAATCTGAAGATTTTATAGAATTTAAATCTAAACTAACTAAATCAGCATCTCTGAAAACAGGCTCCGCAATTGCAATAGAATTAGAAACATCTCCCAATCGATAGGCATCAAAAAATAATTTTTCTACTAAATCTATTTCTTCCTGTGAATTATAATAAGTTTGAAAACCAATATTACAGAAATTAAAAAGATTATTCGGTTCGTCAAGTATAATTTTTGTTAGATAAGAATCCGAATAAATGCCCTCGCTTTCCTTCCCTAAATCAAATTTACTGTCTATGGAAACCAAATTAACCATTTGTTCTAAATCATCATAGGCACGATACATCGCATAAGTTAAATCCTGAGAACCCCCGATTACAATTGGTATAATTTTTTTCTTGATTAAACTTGAAACTACTTTTTTTAGGGCAAAATAAGTGTCTTGAACCGAATTTCCGGCTTCAATATCACCTAAATCAGCAATTGAAGCCTCCCAATTTCCTGGATAAAGTGAATACAATTCTTTTCTAATGGAGTTTAAATCCACATCCGAAATTGCTTTTGAATCACCACGATTGTCCAAAACTCCAATTAATGCAATTTTAATTTTATTTAAATCTGGGAATTGTTCTTTAGTGTGAAGTACCATTTTACTTCCCAAATGCTGAGATGACAATCCTGTAATGAATTCAAGAATTTCTTCGTTTATAGGTTTTAAAAAATCAAATTCCATTCTTTATTTCTTTTTTACAACTGCTTTCTTTGCAGCTGGTTTTTTAGCAACTGTTTTTTTAGCTGTTGTTGCTTTTTTAGCTGCCGTTTTCTTAACAGGAGTTTTCTTTGCAATTATTTCTTGTACTTGTGTTAAAGTTAAATTTGCAGCATCAACATCTTTACTCAATTCGATTTTTAGTTTTCCTTTTGTAATAACTGATCGTCCCCAACGGGCTTTTTCAACAAGAATTCCTTCTTCTTTCCAATTATGCAAAACTTTATCAATGTTCTTTTGTAATTTATCTTCAATCAATTCTTCAATGTCAGCTTGCGATAAATTATCGAAATTGTATTTCTTACTTACATTAATAAAAACACCATCCCATTTGATAAAAGGACCAAAACGACCTGTTCCTTTTTGAACGCCTTCGCCTTTATAAACGGCTATTGGCGCATCGGCAAGAGCTTTTTCGTCAATTAATTCTTGAGCTCTTGTGATGGTAACGTCAATTGGATTTTCGCCTTTCGGCAAAGAAACAAATGCCGCTCCGTGACGAATATAAGGGCCATAACGACCATTACTCACTTCAACTTCTTCTCCTTTATACGTTCCCAAATTTTTTGGAAGTAAGAATAATTTCAGAACTTCTTCTAATGTTATATTTCCAATATTTTGATCCGCCATTAAGCTTGCGAATTTTTTTTCTTCATCATCGGGCGCACCAATTTGAGCCATTGGGCCAAATTTTCCTAAACGAACAGAAACTGGTTTGCCACTTTCTGGATGAGTCCCAAGAATTCTTTCGCCGCTTTCTCTTTCTGCGTGTGCTTCAACTTCTTTAACTGTAGGATGAAATTTATCGTAGAATTCCTGCATCATTTTTGTCCAATCGACATTTCCTTCTGCAATTTCATCAAAATCTTGTTCCACTTTTGCAGTGAAATTATAATCCAATATGTTTCCGAAATTCTTAACCAAGAAATCCGTAACTATTGTTCCAATATCTGTTGGTACTAATTTTCCTTTGTCAGAACCAGTATTTTCTTTTAATAATTTCTCACCAACTTTTCCAGATTGCAAAGTCAATTGCGTATAATTACGTTCTTGACCGTCTAAATTTCCTTTTTCAACATAATTTCTGTTGATGATTGTAGAAATGGTTGGCGCATACGTTGACGGACGACCAATTCCAAGTTCTTCCAGTTTTTTTACCAAAGAAGCTTCTGTATATCGTGCTGCCGCTCTCGAATATCTTTCGGTTGCAGTAATGTAATTGTTTTGTAATTTTTCGTTGACTTTCATCGCAGGTAACATTCCTTCTTGCTCTTCTTCGTCGTCATCGTGACCTTCCAAATACACTTTTAGAAAACCTTCAAAAAGCAAAACTTCTCCTGAGGCTGTAAATATTTCGCTATGATTATTTGCTTCAATTTTTACATTAGTACGTTCCAATTTGGCATCGCTCATTTGAGAAGCTAACGTTCTTTTCCAGATTAAATCATACAAACGCGCTTGGTCTCTGTCAATATTCACGGTGTGTCGCGACATATCCGTTGGGCGAATTGCTTCGTGAGCTTCTTGAGCACCTTTGCTTTTATTGACAAATGTTCGTGGTTTTGAAAATTCAGCACCATACGATTTTATGATTTCAGCTTGTGCCGCTTCCATTGCGTCTTTAGACAAGTTTACACTATCCGTTCTCATATATGTTATGAGTCCAGCTTCGTACAAACGTTGCGCTAATTGCATTGTAATTCCAACTGGCAAGTACAATTTTCTTGCGGCTTCTTGTTGTAAAGTCGAAGTGGTAAATGGTCCCGTTGGTGATTTTTTGGTAGGTTTCGTTTCTAAATCTGCTACCTTATATATAGAACCTATGTTTTTATTTAAAAAATCTTCGGCTTCTTTTTTAGTATTGTAATTTTTTGGCAATTTAGCTTTGAAAGCTTTTCCCGCTTCGTTTGTAAATTCTGCTACAATAGAATACGTTGCAACGGCTTTGAAATTTTGAATTTCTCTTTCACGTTCTACTATTAAACGAACAGAAACAGATTGAACTCTTCCTGCAGAAAGTCCACCTTTGATTTTTCTCCAAAGAACTGGCGACAATTCATAACCAACTAATCGGTCTAAAACTCTTCTGGCTTGTTGTGCGTTTACTAAATTATAATCTATTTCACGTGGATTTTCAATGGCTTTTAAAATCGCTGTTTTGGTGATTTCGTGAAATACAATTCGCTTCGTTTTCTTTTTATCCAATTTTAATTCTTCGGCAAGATGCCAAGAAATGGCTTCTCCCTCGCGATCCTCATCACTTGCTAACCAAACCATATCGGCATTTTTGGCTAACGTTCTTAGTTTGGAAACTAATGCTTTTTTGTCGGCAGAAACTTCGTATTTTGGTTTGAAACCATTTTCTACATCTACGCCAATTTCCTTTGAAGGCAAATCGGCAATATGACCGTAGCTTGATTCTACTTGAAAATCACTTCCTAAAAACTTCTCGATTGTTTTTGCCTTTGCCGGAGATTCGACGATAACTAAATTCTTTGCCATTGGATTATATTTTCTGCGACAAAAGTATATGATTTTTTTAAATATTGTGCTTTTGATTATTTAAAAGTATAAAATTAGGGTTAAATACATTTTAATCAGCTCAAATTAATTGTATAAAACAACGGGAATTTCCCTTACTTTCAAAAAAACGCCTCTATTTTCATGAAGCTTAGCTTATATTTAGTATATATTTTTGAAGTGCATAGAATTAAACAAAATTAGTATTTAGTTAATTTACCAGATATTTTATAAGTCTTAACAATCTTGGTTTAATACTTCTGATACCTCATTTAATATTATTTTAGCTAATTTTTCATTATGGTGAACAGCAATTAAATCTTTGTTTTTTTGATTATTTAAAATTTTAAACTTTTCATTTTTACCAAAACTTAAAATATGAGGCGAAGCGATTATAGGAAGTTTTGAGTCCCAATGATACAATTGTAATGATTCTTTCCAATATAATACCTTTTGATTTTGCTCAAAAAGCCCCTCATTTATCTTTAACAATGTGTTTCTTGCTTCATTCCCAATTGTGATTATTGCATCTGGTTTAATAATTTCAATCTCTTTTGAAACTATTTTACATAAATCTTCATTGATTTCTTTAATATCAAAATTACAATCAGAAGCTATGAAATTACTATTTGTCCAATTTTCTCTTTTTGGTAATTTAAATCCTATTTTAATAATATCTGTTATGTATATGTTGTATTCTGAATTTAATAAATTAAAAAATCCAATATTTTCCATTTCTAAAAATGTAGGTCTTAGCCAATCGTCGATAATGCCAAAAGGCGTAGTAAAACCTATTTCATTTTTTAAATTACTCCTTTTGTGATTCGTAATGTAAATATCATCGATATGCGGAATTGAATCTTTCGCAATAATCATCAATGTCTTCGCATTTGGTTTTGTAGTTTCTAAAAATATAGGAAAATTCAATGCCAATAAAACCTCTGGGTCAAATTCGTTGTTTATTTTTTTGAAAGAACCCTGAAGTTCTGTTCTTAAAACCCCATTAACATGTGATTTACCATAAGATTGACTATACTCCGTCAATTGGTCATAGATAGTTTCTAAATCAAAATTTATTAAATTTTGATTTAAATAATCAAGGATTTTTTGTTGCTTTTGAATTGGGGTAGACATATAGTGAGACTTATTATTGCTATTCAATTACCTTAATTTTTGAAATTGTAAAAGGGTAATGTTTTGTTTGTTTTATATCGTTTATTTTTTATTTACCTAACGCAATATGCAAAGTTAACTCAATATATTAAATTAAATTTTGTCAATTAGTTTACGTAGGCTTTAATCGTTTTAACGTTCAGTTTTCGTCATTTAATGTAATTTTATTCTTCAAAAACGAATCGTACAAATAGTGATTTTGAAAATAAATCAGAATGTATATTTTTATTGAAACCTTTAGATTAATTAATTTTTAACAAATAAAATTGGAGTTTTAATTATATCAAAACCTGTAAAAGCCAAGACATATTAAACATTTAGCAAAAATAAAATAAAAAACAAAGCAATTTCAGGTCAAGTTAGGTCAAGTTGAGATTTGGTCTCACAGTCAACAACCCATTGGATTCAAAATAGGGAAGAATTTTTCGAAGTGGTTCGTTTATAACGCTTTGGGGTATTTTTTTAAACTCATTAAAAAAGAGCTCTTTAAGTTGGTTCTGATAGCTTTTTGAAACAGAAGAGTATACAAAAGCTTCAGCAATAGTATGGAAAATAATTTTTCTTTCAACAGTATTTAGTGTAGGATTAACTTTTGAACAATATTCTAAGAGGCTAATAATGTAATCTTCAATAAGGTTTGGATTTGCTTTTATCAAATTAAAATAAAATAATCGATACGCTAAATATCGAATTCTTGGAAAAATGAATATCAGCTCAAGTTCTTTTTCGTTTATTATTGGAAATTCATATAAATTTTTGCCAATTTCAGCGGACTTGGAATACTCTTTTTTTAAAAAATAATTTCTAAATAGAATTGTATTTCCAAAAAGGTAGTTTTGTAAATCAACAATAGAGTTATTAGGATTGGTGTTTTCTAAATAATATTGGAATCCAATTTCGTAATTTTTAATTCGAAAAGTAGGATCTACTCCTTTTTCAAAAAATTCTTCTCGCACGAAATTATTATTGGCAAAATATTTTAAAAATATTTCGGGGCGTTTTACATGTAATAAACTATCGAAAATTGCAGTTGAAATTATGTTTTTTGACCATTGTTCAGTTTCAACTAATGCCTCAAATAAAGAGTTTAAGGGTTTGTAACTTTTTGTTGAAATGCACTGAAACATTAGGCTTTTTTGGATATCAGTGAGTGGTAATATTCCGTTTTTAATCTTAAAATTTTTAATTTCATCAACAAATTCGTTAAACTGTTGCCAATCATCAAAACCAATATAATTACAAAGGATTTTGAGAGTGTTTTTAAAGGGTTTGTGCTCATCTGATTTTAAAAATAATCTATATAAAGTGCTCTCAGATACCATTCCAAAACCTTCCTCATTTAAGATTTCACTTAATTTTAAACAATCTATTTTTGATGAAATTTTAAATCCAAGTTTTCTAATTAAAAGTTCTTTAAACTCAAATATTGAATAGTCATCAAAAGAATATAATTGTTTAGACATCTGAATAAGTTGTATTTTTTAAAATTTGATTTTAAATTAAGGGATTTAATATAGATATTATTTTTGTCCTAAATATTTAGGAAGTCTGCTTTACAAATTTAGATTTTTTTTTAATTAATTGAAAAGAAATCAGAATAAATAATGGCATTATAATAATATGTTAATTCTTAGGCTGACATCTTGTCATATTTATTTGAATTGCGTTATCTTTGTGTTTTGAAAATTAATGATGGATAAGAATATTGAAGAAAGCAAGCAAGGCGAAAGCCTTGTTTTAGAACATAAACCTCAGAATACGAAGAAACTTTTTATTGAAAGTTACGGTTGCGCGATGAATTTTTCGGACAGCGAAATTGTGGCTTCAATATTGTCGAATGACGGTTATAATACGACTCAAATATTGGAAGAAGCCGATTTGGTTTTGGTAAATACCTGCTCGATTCGGGACAAGGCGGAACAAACTATTCGGAAACGTTTGGAAAAATACAATGCGGTGAAACGGATTAATCCGAAGATGAAAGTGGGCGTTTTGGGTTGTATGGCAGAGCGATTGAAAGACAAATTTTTGGAAGAAGAAAAAATTGTGGATTTGGTTGTAGGCCCTGATGCGTATAAGGATTTGCCGAATTTATTGAGCGAAGTTGAGGAAGGTCGGGATGCAATTAACGTGATTTTGTCGAAAGATGAAACGTATGGCGATATTTCACCGGTTCGATTGATGAGCAACGGAATTACGGCTTTGGTTTCGATTACAAGAGGTTGCGATAATATGTGTACTTTTTGCGTAGTTCCTTTTACGAGAGGTCGAGAACGCAGTCGGGAACCACAAAGTATTGTGTCGGAAATTCAAGATTTATGGGATAAAGGCTTCAAAGAAATTACGCTTTTGGGTCAAAATGTGGATAGTTATTTGTGGTATGGCGGCGGTTTGAAAAAGGATTTTGTGAATGCGAGTGAAATGCAAAAAGCAACTTCGGTAGATTTTGACCAATTATTAGAAATGGTAGCGGTTGGTTTTCCAAAAATGCGCATTCGGTTTTCGACGTCCAATCCGCAAGATATGCACGAAAGTATTTTGCACATAATTGCGAAATACGATAATATTTGCAAGCACATTCACCTTCCGGTTCAATCTGGAAGCAATAGAATTTTGAAGGAAATGAATCGTTTGCACACCCGCGAAGAATATATGACTTTGATTGATAAAATCAGAACTATTATTCCGAATGGCTCGATTTCGCAAGATATGATTTCGGGATTTCCAACAGAAACTGAACAAGATCATCAAGATACTTTGAGTTTGATGGATTATGTGAAATATAATTTTGGTTATATGTATTCGTATTCTGAACGCCCAGGAACATTGGCAGGACGGAAAATGGAAGATGATGTTTCGGAAGAAATAAAAGCCCGAAGATTACAAGAAATTGTAGATTTACAACAAAAACACGCTTGGTTTCGTAGTGAAGAATTCATTGGAAAAACGGTAGAAGTTTTGGTTGAAAAAGTATCCAAAAAATCGACTGAGGAATTTTCAGGTAGAAATTCACAAAGTATTACGGTGGTTTTCCCAAAAGAGAATTATAAAATTGGGGATTTTGTGAATGTGAAAATTCTGAGTTGTACGAGTGGAACGTTGAAGGGTGAAGCGGTTGGATTGAGTGAGATAAATTAAAACACAGATTTCACAAATTTTCACAGATTTACATTGCGAAAATTCGTGGCAAAAAAAAACATATATAAATGACAAGAAAAAATATATTTATAGCAATCGTTACTTTTATTGTGGGATTTGGTTCTACATTTTATATTATTAGGACTTATTTTCCAAAGCAAAAAGTTGAAAAAACAGTTCAAATAAAAGATAGTTTGAGAAAACCAAAAAAAGTTTAAAGTTTAAAGTTTAAAGTTCCGCAGATTGAGAGAACGTTAAACACTTAAACAAAGAAAACTTTAAACAAAAAAATATGGAAACAATTCAATCAACAAAACAGCGGTTTGGGATTATTGGGAATGACCCAAAATTAAACCGCGCAATAGAAAAAGCCATTCAGGTTGCACCAACTGATATATCAGTTTTAGTAGCTGGGGAAAGTGGCGTTGGAAAAGAGAATATTCCAAAAATTATCCATTCGCTTTCGCACAGAAAACACGGGAAATATATTGCTGTAAATTGTGGTGCAATTCCCGAAGGTACAATTGATAGTGAGCTTTTTGGACACGAAAAAGGCTCTTTTACAGGTGCTACAGGAACACGCGAAGGCTATTTTGAAGTAGCTGATGGTGGGACAATTTTTTTGGATGAAGTTGGCGAATTGCCGCTAACAACCCAAGTTCGGTTGCTACGGGTTTTGGAAAATGGTGAGTTTATTAAAGTTGGTTCTTCACAAGTTCAAAAAACTAATGTTAGGATTGTGGCTGCCACCAATGTCAATTTATTTGATGCTATTGAAAAAGGAAAATTCAGGGAAGACCTATATTACAGATTGAGTACTGTGGATATTCCATTGCCACCATTGCGAGACAGAAAAGAAGATATTCATTTGTTATTTAGAAAATTTGCTTCAGACTTTGCTCATAAATATAAAATGCCTGCAATAAAATTGGATGACAATGCAGTTCAAATTTTATTGAAATTTCGTTGGAGTGGAAACATCCGTCAATTGCGAAATGTTGCTGAACAAATATCTGTTTTAGAAACCAATCGAGAAATTACAGCTGCAACTTTGCAATCGTATTTGCCCGAAGAAGGAAGTAATTTACCATCGGTGATAAAAGATAAAAAGAGTAAAAGTGATTTCAGCAATGAAAGAGAAATATTGTACAAAGTGCTTTTTGACATGAAAAGTGATTTGCACGATTTGAAGAAACTGACTTTAGAATTGATAAAAAATGGTACTTCAAAAGTACAGGAAACAAACCAACATTTGATTCAAAAAATATACGGTTCTAAAGAAAGTGACAGTGAAATAGAATTTGAAGAAGAACACGAATTGGCTGTGATTCCTGTAAATAAAAAAACAGAAGTTGCTGAATTTAAAGACAATGAAGTAAATTATCTTTTTGCGGAAGCTGTTGAAGAAGAGGAAGAAGAAGTTTTGAGATTAGAACAAAAAGAAATTGAAATGATTAAAAAATCATTGGATAAAAACAAAGGAAAACGAAAAGCTGCGGCCGATGAATTGGGAATTTCTGAGAGAACTTTGTATCGAAAAATAAAGCAATTCGACCTTTAATAAAATGATAATTGGTAATTGATAAATGTCAATTATTTTTGAATATCTTTGGATTTTAAAATGAAAATGAAAAAAACAAATTACATAATTGCAATTTTAATCCTGATAACGTTCAGCAGTTGTTCTGTTTATAATTTTACTGGAACAGGAAAAATCGATGCCAAAACCTTTCAAGTGAATTATTTTCAGAATAATGCATCGTTGATAGAACCTGGTATTGAAAGAACATTCACGCAAAAAATGCAGAATTTAATTCAGAATCAAACGAATTTGAATTTGACGAATGCCAATGGAGATTTGGTTTATGAAGGAGAAATTACAGATTACAGAATAAGTCCAATGACAGCAACAGCAGATCAAAAGGCTTCGCAAAATAGGCTTTCAATTACTGTAAATGTAAGATATACAAATAAAAATAAAGAAGCGGATAATTTCGAGAAAAAGTTCTCATTCTATAATGATTATAATGGTGCGGATCAATTAGTTGGTTCAAAACTAAATGAAAATTTAGAGATTATTTTTGAAAGAATTACGCAAGATATTTTCAATGAATCATTGGCAAAATGGTAAAATATTGATTCGATAATTTGTCGGTTCACTCAATCGGAAGACAAATAAATGATTAATAAAAAGGAATACCCTTTTATGAATATAACAGAATATTTATCTTTAATTAACAACCCCAACGCTATCAATGACAAGCAAACTTTGTCTTTGGAAAAAATCGTTGCGGAATTTCCGTATTTTCAAAGTGCGAGAGCGTTGCGATTGAAAGGGTTGTATAATCAAGATAGTTTCCGTTATAATTATGATTTAAAAAATACTGCTGCGCATACAACTGATAGAAGTGTTTTATTCGATTTTATAATTTCAGATACTTTTACACGCATTCATAAAAATTTATACGAAGAAAAATTAGCCGAAATCAATGAGATTTTTGTTGATGCAACAGAATTAATATTTAAAGAAGAAAAAATTGAATCTAAGATAAATCCTTTGGAACAATCAATTTTAACTTCTATTAAAGAAGCCACACCAATTGATACAATTGAAGTTTCAATCCCAACAATTGAGGCAGCGGAAGAAAAATTAGAAATCGGGAAGCCTTTAGTTTTCGATATAAATGAAAAATATTCTTTTCAGGAATGGCTGCAATTATCAAAGATTCATCCAATTGAAAGAGAAATTTCAACACCAATTGAAATAAATTCTACAACGATTGACCCCGAGAAACAGAAGAAAAATGAATTGATAGACAAGTTCATTGAAGCAAGTCCGAAGATTCCACCCATAAAAAAAGAAGCAGAACCTAAAGTTTTTTTAGAGCCAAGTTCAGAAAATAATTCCTATTTAATGACAGAAACATTGGCGCGCGTATATTTGGAACAAAATAAATATGATAAAGCAATTCAAGCTTATGAAATATTAATTTTGAAATATCCAGAAAAAAGTAGTTTCTTTGCAAACCGTATTTCGGATATTAAGATTTTACAACATAATAACAAATAACAATGAGTACATTTTCAATTTTTTTAGTATTAATTACAATCGTGTGTTTTCTTTTAATTGTAGTAATAATGGTTCAAAACCCTAAAGGTGGTGGATTATCTTCTTCTTTAGGAGGTTCACAAATGATGGGTGGAGTTCAAAAAACTACTGACTTTTTAGATAAAAGCACTTGGACATTAGCAATTATATTGACAGCGTTGATATTATTATCTTGTTTGAGTTTCACAGGAAGTTTAGGAGATTCCGATTCTAAAATTATAGATACAACTCAAAAAGCTATTCCAGCGGCTGCAAAACCTTCAACTACTGATGTTCCTGCGAAAACAATGCCGGCACCAGCGCCTGCTAAATAATACAATTCTAATTATAATATATAAATGCCAGCCTGTCAATGCTGGCATTTTTTTTAGGCAAAATTGTCAGAATATACATATTGGCATAATTTCTGAAATTAGATTTTCATCAAATTAAAATAACATATTAAATATATCATTATGAGTTTAAATATCAAACCTCTTTCAGACCGCGTTCTAATTGAACCTGTAGCTGCAGAAACTAAAACAGCATCAGGAATTTTTATTCCAGATACAGCAAAAGAAAAACCTCAAAAAGGAACTGTCGTTGCTGTTGGAAATGGAACAAAAGACCACACTATGACCGTTAAAGTTGGTGATTCTGTATTGTACGGAAAATATGCAGGAACAGAATTGAAATTAGAAGGTAAAGATTATTTGATAATGCGTGAGGACGACATATTGGCTATAATATAATCCCCTCCCGACCTCCCCGAAGGGGAGGAGAAAATAATAAATAAAAATTATTAACTTAATAAGAGGATGAGATTGCTTCGTTCCTCGCAATGACAAAAATGGCAAAAGATATAAAATTTGATATTGAAGCACGTGACGGACTAAAACGTGGTGTTGATGCATTGGCAAATGCAGTAAAAGTAACTTTAGGACCAAAAGGTCGTAATGTAATTATTGGAAAATCTTTCGGAGGACCAACCGTTACAAAAGACGGAGTTACTGTTGCAAAAGAAATAGAATTGAAAGACCCGTTGGAAAATATGGGTGCTCAAATGGTAAAAGAAGTAGCGTCTAAAACCAATGATTTAGCTGGTGATGGAACCACAACTGCTACAGTATTAGCGCAAGCAATTGTAAAAGAAGGTTTGAAAAACGTTGCTGCTGGAGCAAATCCAATGGATTTGAAAAGAGGAATTGACAAAGCCGTTGAAGCTATTGTTGCTGACCTGGCTAAACAAGCTAAAGTTGTAGGAAGTGATTCTGAAAAAATCAAACAAATCGCTTCTATCTCTGCAAATAATGACGAGGTTATCGGTGAATTAATCGCTAATGCTTTCGCAAAAGTTGGAAAAGAAGGTGTAATTACTGTTGAAGAAGCCAAAGGAACTGATACTTATGTTGATGTTGTTGAAGGAATGCAATTTGACAGAGGATATTTATCACCATATTTTGTAACCAATCCTGAGAAAATGGAAGTGGAACTTGAAAGTCCATATATTCTTTTATATGACAAAAAAGTATCTTCTTTAAAAGAATTATTACCCGTTTTAGAGCCTGTTGCGCAATCTGGAAAACCATTATTGATTATTGCAGAAGATGTAGATGGAGAAGCTTTATCGACATTGGTAGTTAATAAATTACGTGGCGCCTTGAAAATCGCAGCGGTAAAAGCACCTGGATTTGGTGACAGAAGAAAAGCAATGTTGGAAGATATTGCCATCTTAACAGGTGGAACTGTAATTTCTGAAGAAAGGGGATATACTTTAGAAAACACAACGATTGAAATGTTGGGAACTGCAAAAAGAGTAACCATCGACAAAGATAACACTACAATTGTGAGTGGTGCTGGCGAAGCTGATATGATTAAAAATCGTGTCAACCAAATTAAAGGTCAAATGGAGGCGACGACTTCTGAATATGACAAAGAAAAATTGCAAGAACGTTTGGCTAAATTAGCTGGCGGAGTTGCAGTTCTTTATGTTGGAGCAGCTTCTGAAGTGGAAATGAAAGAGAAAAAAGACAGAGTTGACGATGCTTTACATGCAACTCGTGCTGCTGTAGAAGAAGGAATTGTTGCTGGAGGTGGTGTTGCGCTTTTGAGAGCAAAAAATGCTTTGAAAGAATTGAAAGCTGATAATGCTGATGAAGCTACAGGAATTCAAATTATTTCTCGTGCAATAGAATCGCCATTGAGAACTATTGTTGAAAACGCTGGTCTTGAAGGATCTGTTGTTGTTGCAAAAGTTGCTGAAGGGACAGGAGATTTTGGATACAATGCCAAAACTGACGAATATGTAGATATGCTAAAAGCAGGAATTATCGATCCTAAAAAAGTAACTCGTGTTGCTTTAGAAAATGCGGCTTCAGTTGCAGGAATGATATTAACTACAGAATGTGCTTTGGTAGAAATCAAAGAAGAAAATGGTGGCGGAAACCCAATGGGTGGAGGTATGCCGGGAATGATGTAATTTAAATAACATTCAAAAAAAAAATCCGCTTCGTCAATGATGAAGCGGATTTTGCTTTTTAGTGATTGCTTTCTGAATCAAATCTTAAGAATAATATTATAAATAATTTAACAAATTCCTTTTTATTTGTATCTAAATTTACCGCTATTATTAAATGTAATTATAACTTCCCTTAATATTAATACTCAAATGAGATTTTACATTACTATTTTTAGTTTATTTTTTTTCATTCAATCTTATTCTCAAAATACTGAAAATCAAGAGAAAATTAAAAATAGCATCGAAAATTATTTTCATTATGATCGAGAAATCATTCATGTTCATTTCAACAAAACGATATTTGTAAATACTGAAGACATCGGTTTCAAAGGATATGTGTATAGCAAAAACAATAGTTCGCCCCATTTATATACTGCCAACGTTCAATTAGTTATTTATAATGAGCAAAATGAAGTGATTCAAAAACAATTACTTTTTACAGCATCGGGAACTTTTGAAGGGGTTATTCACTTAAATGAAAAATTCAAATCGGGGATGTATAAATTTCATTTTTATACCAATTGGATGAATAATTTCAAAGAAGATGATTCATTTCAACAAATTATAGAAGTAATTAATAAAAATGAGCCTTATAGTTTTGATAGAAATCAACCAGATTTGAACACAGCTAAAATTTCCTTTTTTCCAGAAAGTGGCGTTATCATTAATGGTGTTGTTAATAGAGTTGGTGTTAAAATAATTGATTGTAATCACAAAGGGATAACTATTTCTGACGGTATTATTATTGATTCCAAATCAAATGATATAGCTAAATTTTCAACTAATAAAATGGGAAATGGAAATTTTTATTTCACTCCAATTCCTAACGAAAACTACTTTATCAAATTTCATTCTGATAAAATGAATTTCTCAGAACCATTACCAAAAACGAATGATGTTGGAATGAAGATAAGTTATAACAATAATTTATCGAACAATCATTTGGTAATTTCTGTAAATACAAATGATTCTGGAGTTGCATTATATGAAAATAAAAAGTACATACTTCTAATTCATCAAGATGGAAATTCAATCCAAAAAGTATTTACATTTAATAATAAAGAGCGGGAACAAATTCTTGACTTTGATAAAAAGTACTTGTCAAATGGCGTAAATAACATTCGAGTAATCGATGAAAATTTCAACGAAGTTGCTGAAAGATTGGTTTATATTTATGGAACACAGAAACCAAACATAAAATTTGAAGCGAAAAACATTGCTAATGACAGCATTTCGTTATCTGGATATTCTGATTTGAAAGAAGCAAATTTAAGTTTAAGTGTGCTTCCTGAAAATAATTCTTGTGGAGGACAAAAAAGGTCAATTTTAGGAACATTTTATTTAAACGCTTACTTAGAACATCCTGAAATTGAAACATATTCTTACTACGATTTAGAAAATATCACAAGAAATCAGGATATGGAACTTTTGATGCTCAATCAACATCGAAGTAAATACCTTTGGAAAGATATAATATCAAATCCACCAAAAATGACTTTTCGATTTACTAAAGGGGTAACGATTAGTGGTAAAGTTGAGAAAAAATTAAATTCGAAATCCAAATACAAAATTTCATTAATCTCATTGAATGATAATGTTTTTGATGAAACTACAATTGATGAAAACAATGAATTTAAGTTTGAGAATTATTTTGCTCGAGACTCCACCGTGTTTTTATTACAGATGTTGAATGAAAAGAACATGGCGATTTATACAAAAATGGCTGTTAAACTTATACGAAACGATACATTAATCAAACAGCTTCTGTGTAGTGAAAAGACGAATTGTCCGCCATTAAAAAAATTAGAAAACAACTTTACGTTTACAACTTCAAAATCAGATGGTGAAACTATCAATCTATCGGAAATAAAAATTAAAAATAAGTATAAAAAACAAGTATTCACTCATATTAATGAAGTGGGTTCAAGTTCAGCAATTGCTTATAAAATTGACGAAAATGCATTTGGAAATGTCCTTGAATTTATAGGAAGAAATGGTTATAAAACGGGAATAAGTCAAGAAGACAATAGTGCCTATATTAAAAATCCAAGAAACGGAGCGTTTTCAGAGAATGGGGCTGCACCGTCAGTTTATATAGATAATGAAATAGTATTCGATTTAAATCTTTTATATAGTCTATATTTAAACGAAGTTGACGAAATATATATTGACAAAACTGGTTTTTCAATGGCTGGAGGAACTACGGGAACAATAAATATTTACCTTAAAAAAGGAGTGAAAAATGACTATTTTAGAACAAAATACACTTCGCTTATTGTTACCACGGGTTTTTCAAAAAACAATGACTTTAAAAACTCGCAATTTGAAACTCAAAAAGAGTTTTATTCGTTTGGAACTTTGGGTTGGTATCCCAAAATAATGCTCAAAGACAATCAGAATTTTGAAGTTTCATTCCCAAAAGGAAATCAATCAGAAATTCAAGTTCTCCTAGAAGGATTTACAAACGATGGTCAATTAATTTCTGAAATTAAAAAAATACCAATTAGTAAAACATTGTAATGAAATTAAAAAACGGAAAATTCACATTGAAATTTCCCGTTTTTTTTTATAAAAATGGAATTATTTAACTACTGTTTTCTTCAAAAGTTTAAATAAAACGGGTACGGTTGAAATAAGGACAATTCCGATTACAATATATTCGATGTGGTGTTTTAGATCAATTCCGTATTCTAAAAATATTCCATATAAATAATGTCCTGAAAATATCAGTACGAAAGACCATAAAAAAGAACTAACAATATTGAAAAACATAAATTTCTTTTTATCCATAGTTACAACTCCTGCGATTATGGGCGCAAAAGTTCGGAAAATAGGTAAAAAACGAGCGTAAATAATAGCTTTTCCACCATATCTTTCGAAGAAATCCTTAGATTGAATTAAGTACTTTTTCTTGAACCAAAAAGTATCTTCCTTTTTAAATAAGTAATAGCCACTTTTTGAACCGAACCAATAACCAACCATATTACCCAATATTCCTGCTAAAGCAACAAAAGAAACTAAGATTAATACGTTGATAAATTCACTGTCAATATGCACAAATTGATCAACTAAACCCGGATGATAAACCCCATCAACAACTGATCCCGAAGCATATATTCCTGACAAAAATAACAAACTATCACCTGGCAAAAAGAAACCTGCAAAAAGTCCTGTTTCCGCAAAAACAATAAATAAGACAATGTAAAGTCCTATTTGGATTCCAGCAATTTGTAGCGTAATGTAAAATTCTGGATTTATTAATTGAGTCCAATCAAAAGTATTCATAAGTAAATTGGGTTTCTAATTTGATAATACTTTGCCTTTTTGAGCAACAATATCGAGCGTGAAAGTAACTAAAATTTAACTTAGACACAATTTATTAGTGTCATTTAAAAATTAATTAACGAAACAATCGCATCTTATTTTCTTTCATACTGGCAACATCCAGGCAATTTATCATAGCTTTCTGAAAGTGCTTTTACCTCATCGGTATCATATCCAGCTCTGGCAATTGCGGTTTTAACCGCAAGAATTGTTGTTTTTTCTTCGTTTAGTATCAGGCTCAATTCGTGGGTTTCAATACTCCAATTTGCTGATTTTACTCCAGAAACCGAATAGGCTGCTTTCTGAATTCGATTCTGACATTGCTCACAATTGCCATTTACTTCAATTACATATTTGGCATTCTTATTCAACTTTTCTTGCGCCTGAATTGAGAATCCAGCGAAAAATACTACTACTGCTAAAATTAAATTTTTCATAATTATTGATTTTTAATCCCCACCCCAGCCCTCCCCAAAGGGAAGGGAGACAGAACGGAAATGTGTTTGTAAATATTTTATTTTTTATTGTTAATGCTTTTACTTTATCTTAAATCGCAATCCTGCATAATACATTTGTCCAAATACTGGCGCGTAAATTATTGATGTATCAAAAGTAGTTCCAAAAGGATTATCACTACCTAAAATTGCTTTTTCTTGTTTGTAATTTCCAATATTTTCACCTCCAACATATACTTCAAAGGTAGATGAAAATGTTCTTGTAACTTGCACAGTCATCACTGAAAATGAAGGTGAATATTCTGGCATAGAATCTAAACCAGAGTTGGAAATAGTAGTTGGTAATCTTTGTTTTCCAAGCCAATTCAAAGTATAATCAAATTTCCATTGTTTTCCTTTATCAGTAATATGAGTTTGGTATTCCAAATTTCCAAAAAATCGATGTTTGGCTTGCAACGGTCTTTCTTGAGTAACATATTGATAATCAGTTTGAATGTCGTAATACTTATAAGCAGTTCTCAAATTAAAGTGTTTCGCCAATTCATAATTAAACTCGACTTGCAAACTATTTGCAAACGACTTTCCATTCAAATTATAAAATACTACTTGTTGCGGTCCTTGATACAAATCAACCACCACTTGATTTTGAAAATCAGTTCTATAAAAGTCAAATCCAACATCGCCACTTCTATTAAAAAGTTTAAATCCCTGTGAAAAACTCAAACCGTAATTCCAAGCTATCTCAGGATTTAGTCCATAAATTTTTCCTCCAGAATTTACAATTTCAAAGTTTCTTGAACTTCCAAAAAGCTGTTGATTTTCAGCAAAAATATTCGCACTACGCTTTCCTCGACCTGCAGAAAATCGTAATACTCCCAATTTCCAGAGGTTGTATCGAACGTGAAATCTTGGTGTGAAAAAAGTTCCCAATCGGTTATGATTGTCAACTCTACCTCCCAAAACTAAACTAAAATTAGTCGTGTTGTCATACGTATATTCAAAAAAAGCTCCCAAAGAATTATCGGTTCTACTGTAATCTGCAACATTCACAAATTCCTCATATTTGTCATAAGTGAAATTCAAACCTGTTGAAAATTTATGCATCGTATTATCAATTATAGAATTCAAAATTAAGTTTGAATAATAGCTTTTTTGTTTGATATTGTATTGGTTCAAACCAAAATACGATTCCTGATTATGACTGTTAAATGCATTTTGAAATCCGATACTTTGATAGGGCATATTTGGGAAAACATAACCTACTTTGGTAGAAATATCAATTCGCTCGGTATTGATTTCTGAACCCCAATAATTTGTAGTTAGCTTGTCTCGATTAGGATCAAAATTCAATTCTCCCGTTTGTTTTTTGTCATTCATATACCGGAAATTCACAAAACTAACCCAGCCTTTTTCAGCATTTGTATATTGCCAACGATTCAAAATATTGACTTGCTTCGCCAATGGATTATCGAGAAATCCATCGTTATTCATATCATTTTTGGAAACCCGAGTATTTCCGTGAACGAACAAACTTGTCGCCCATTTATCTGATATTTTTCTGTTGAAATGCGTGTTCAATTCAAAGCGAGAATCCGAAGAACCATAAGCATTCAAGAAAAAAGGAATGTCATTTATAGGCTTAATTAATTCTGTGTTTATTTGTCCTGAAATACTTTCGTAGCCATTCACAACACTTCCTGCACCTTTTGTAATTTGGATACTTTCAACCCAAGTTCCAGGTGTAAATGACAATCCATACGCTTGTGAAGCACCACGAACAGAAGGAATATTCTCTTCGGTAATCATCAAATACGGACTGGTTAAACCAAGCATTTTGATTTGTTTTGTTCCCGTTAAAGCATCTGAAAAATTCACATCAATTGATGGATTTGTTTCAAAACTTTCGGCCAAATTACAGCAAGCGGCTTTTAATAATTCTTTGCTTGAAAGCAAGGTTGTATTTGCTGTTAACTTTAATGATTTCTGCAAACTTTTTTGTGCGCTTTGAACCTTAATTTCTTTCAAAGTATCTTGAGAATAGAAATTAATAGAACAAAACAACAACAATAAAAGTATTGGAATTTGTTTTTTCATATTTATAATTTTATGTTTTTTAAATAGTTAGAAACCACAACAATTGTGATTCTATTTATAAAAACATAAAATTAGGCGTAGAAAATATATTGGCTGTACAACTTAAAAAACGGTGGCGAATTGGCATCGCAAAAATAAGAAGTAATTGAATTTCTCTTGAAATTCGGTGTTGAAGTAATTAGAAATGGTTTCCAATCTTGATTTAAAAATAAAATATCAGAATTGAAAGTAAGTACATTTAAGGTAGAAGTTTCTGATTTTTTCTGAAAATGAAATACTTTATCTTTACAACAATGGGATTTTTCTTCTACAATTCCACAGCAGTTTTCTTCGGTATTATTTGATGAAAATGCAGATTTTAAAGAAACAGAAGCAATTTCGTCGCCACAATAATGCACATTAAATGCAAATCCTACGTTGGAAACCAACAATAAAACCGCAAGTAAAGTACAAATATGTTTTCTGAAATTCATACTACAAAGTTAGTAGATAAAATTTGTTTAAAATCAAATTCTTGTTAAATTTTACAATTCAAATTCTTGTCCCATTAATGGAATTGTACATTCAAAATGATATTTTTCAATGATTTTAATTCGTAATTCATCGGCAGGTTGGTTTTCTCCGTGTACTAAAAATATTTTTTTAGGTATATTTTCCAATTCTGAAAGCCAATTTACCAAATCATTTTGATCGCCGTGAGCCGATAATCCTTCAATTTCGAGAATTGTTGCCAAAACAGGATAATATTTTCCATGGATTTTCAATTCTTTTGCGCCTTCCAATAATTTTCGCCCGCGAGTTCCTTCCGCTTGAAAACCTACAATAACAATCGTTGTTTCGGGCAAACCTATATAATGTTCCAAATAACTCAGAACCCGACCGCCCGTAACCATTCCGCTTGCAGCAATTACCACTTTGGATTGTTCGTCAAAAATGACATTCATCGTCTCCTGATAATCTGAAACTAAAGTGAACATTTTCTCCATTTCAAAACATTCGTCCAACGATAATTTATGCCATTTTTTATTATTTGAAAAAATATCCAACGCTGAAATTCCCATTGGGGTATCAATTATATATGGAATATTTGGGATTCTGTCTTCTTTTTTAAGCTGCCAAAGCAAATACATTATACTTTGCGCTCGTTCCACAGCAAAACTCGGAATAATGATTGTTCCTCCTTTTTGAAAAGTTGTATTAATGTACATTTCCAATTCTAATTTAGAATCTTTATTGGGATGAATCCGATTTCCATACGTGCTTTCAAGAAAAATATAATCCGCTTTTTTAGGTTTTACGGGCGCATACATCAAAACATCATTGTCACGACCAATATCCCCAGAAAAAACTAAGATTTTATTTTCAATTTTCAATTCGATACTACACGCCCCAATAATATGTCCAGCATTAAAAAACCGAGCTTCAATTTCGGCATCTAAAGCAATTGATTCATTGGTTTTAATGACTCTGAAATGCGAAAAAACTTTTTGAGCTTGTTCCACAGTATAAAGCGGTTCTGCAATTTGATGTTTCGAATACTTCCCTTCATTTGCTTTTCTCGCCTCTTCTTCTTGAATTTTTGCACTGTCCAAAAGAATTAATTTTGCAATATCTTTCGTTGGACTTGTGCAATATATTTTACCATCAAACCCTTGATTTACTAACCTTGGAAGCCATCCAGAATGATCTAAATGTCCGTGGGTTAATAATACAAAATCAATTGTTGAAGGCAAAATAGGAAGTGGTTCCCAATTGAGTTCTCGCAGTGGTTTTATTCCTTGAAATAAACCGCAATCAATTAAAATCCGAATTCCATTGCTTTCGATTAATGTTTTGGAACCTGTTACCGTTCCTGCTCCGCCAATAAATTTCACTTTCATCTTAAATTTATTTAATGTTATTAAACTCAAATATATTTACACAATTCAGAAGCTTCTTTTAGCACATTTTTTATTCGATTGGGACTTAATCCAATTTTTTCGAGGCATTCAGAATTATTGACTATTTCTTTAACTAATAGCACATCTAAAATTAAAAGTTTGTCTTTTTCACCAAGTGATAAAGTGGTCAAACAGGTTACTGGATACAAATAATCAAAATCGTTTTTTGTTTTTAAGTTGTTTAATTCGGGGTAATTCCAACTCAATAAATTCAATCCAGAACATTTTGCGAAAGCAATTGCATCTGATGTAAAACGATTATTGGTGACAATCCAACACTTAGAAATACTATCTTTTTTAGAGAAAATTGAATATTCCTTGTCTTTCAAATCATTGAAACGGGACAAAATATACATTGGCACTTTCACATCCGAAACGGCTTCTCTTCCTGCGTGAAACTTACATTCTACCATCGAAATCAGATTGTTTTTTTTAATTAAAACATCAATTTCGTGAGAAATACATTTTCCTTGTAACGTCAAATTTAGTTTTGTTTCAAAATGTTCTGCTTGAAAAATACGGGCAATATATTTCTCGAAAAAAAATCCGGAAGGTCCTAATAATTGAAGTGCTGAACGTAAATTATATCTCGCAGCGTGTGCATTGGCTTCTTTTTTCAACAATGCAAAAGCCATTTTATAAATTTTTTTGGTAGGAATTCCTTCGTATAATTCTTTTCTAATGGATTTTAGAATATCATTTACGACGTCTGAATTTGCACCAGATTTGAGAAGCGAAATTTTTAATTTTTCGGGATTGAAATCAACAATATCACCTGAATGTTTTACAATTTTCATCTTCTTTAAATTTAAATAGTAAAGAATTTAACGCCTACTTAAAGGTAATGAAAATATTACATTATTTGCTTTGTTTTTGAATATAAAAACCTGGAATGAATAACAATAATAATAGCGGTTGAATTAAAAATCTTCGGATATAAAACAATGTCATTTTGCTTTCTTCGCCATAAAATGAAAGTACGAAAAAGAAAATTGCAATTAGAATTACAAAGAAAATAAGATACAAAATAGAGGCGAATTTGACCAATCCAAAGTCTTTAAAAGCAACATAAATTATAGCAATTGATACTATTGTATTTAATAAATATCTAAAAAATAATCCAAAAAATAATTTGAAGTTATCTAGTATTGGCAATGGAAAATTAGTATAATCCGATTTGAAATAATTCAGCAAAGGATCGTAAAATATCGATTTCTCGAATATTCGAATCATCGCCAAAAACGATATCAATACTATTAAAATCAGTATTCTCAGTTTATTATTAAGTAGTTTTTTTAGCATAATAAGAAAATTTATTAACCCAAATTACCCACAAAACAAATACAGTTCCATAAATAATTAAAGGAAAAAGAATGTCGTGCAATAAAGTATTGAATTCGGGAAAATTGTAAAAAGCTACCATTAGAAGTGCAATTCTGGTAATATTCAAAATATGAATAATCAAACTTCCACCTATTATGTATGGAATTGTGTATTTTAATTTTCCCGAAAAAGCAATTACGAACGCAATAAATAAAATAATTACACTTAAAGCATTACAACCTTCAACGATTCTTGAGATGTATTTCCCATTGTAAAAAAACTTATAACTCGGTTGTGTTGGGTGCAATTCTGAATGTACATCACAATTAAAAAACAACAGCGTCTGTTCTACTTGACTTGTAACTAATTTTGTAAAACCATCAACTTCGTGATTTTTTAAATCAAATTGGTTCAGATAATATTGATAGGCAAATGTCAAAACCAAATAAGTCAAGGTAAATTTACCTAAGAAAAGTAAAAACGGCTTGTATTGAGACCAGTATTTCTTCAAAATTATAATTTTTAACAAATTTATGTAAAAATAGACAACAACAATTAAATACTTTTGTAAAAATATAAATTATGACTTTTGACGCATTAAAACCATTGATAATTGAGCTGGTTTCTGACAAAATTACAACTCGTGATGAAAAACTAAAGCAAATTTGCGAACTTCTTGAACAGAATATATCTTATTATAATTGGGTTGGATTTTATTTTCGAAATGGCGAAAAAGAAGAATTACTACTTGGCCCTTATGTTGGCGCACCAACGGATCATACGGTAATTCCTTTCGGTAAAGGAATTTGTGGACAAGTGGCAGTTTCAAATGAAAATTTTGTCGTTCCTGATGTTGCAGCGCAAGACAATTATATTGCGTGTAGTTTTACGGTAAAATCTGAAATTGTAGTTCCGTTATTTGTAAATGGTGAAAATATTGGTCAAATAGATATTGATTCTAATGTTTTAGATCCTTTTACAGCTGCTGACGAACGCTTTTTGGAGTTTGTGAATAGCGAAATTGCGAAACTTTTTTAGTTATAATGAATTCCGAATAATCAAGGAACATTTGTTTTCGATTTGTTCCTTTTTACCGTTGAGAATCATTTCGGCTACAATCTTACCCATTGCAATAAAATCAGTTGAAATGGTTGTAATTCCGTTTTCTACTACTTTTTTCAGAGGCGTTTCATTATAAGATATGATTCCGAAATCAATGCCAATTTTTAAATTTTGATTTTTTGATTTTTCTATAACTCCAACTAAATCCCTATCATTTGGAATTATATAAACCTCCCCGATTTTGATGTTTTTATCTGAAAATTCTGAAATAATTTCATATTCGAAATGAAAATCATTGCAAAATTTCTCAAATCCTATTTTCATTCCAATGGGTTCTCGAAACCCTGGAAAAATGATAATTAGTTTTTTGTATTTATCCAATTCTGGCTTTCCAATTAGTAAAGCATTATAAATATCAGTAACGAAGTTTTGAAAAACTGATGGGAATTCAACAAGGTCTGAGTTCGTTTGATCTAAAATAAAAACATCATTAACCGGTAGGGTTTTAATTATCGAAGGTGCTTCAGCCAAATTTGTAGGCATAATAATATATTTTGTATAATTACCATTACTGTCATTTATCAACTTTTTAAACACTTCAATATTAAAATGATGAAAGAAAATATCTACTTGTACATCCTTTCCAATATGCAATAAAAAGGAATTGTAAATGTCTTCTTTGAAAATATTTAACTCATCAAATAACAAGAAAATTCTTTGCTTTATATTGATTTCAGTGCTTTTTATATAATAACCTTTACCAAGAATTGAGAAAATTATCCCTCGCTTTTTTAATTCTTCATACGCCTGAAAAACCGTATCTCTTGATAATGAAAACTCCAAACAAATCTTATTTATTGATGGTAATTTTTCACCTTTCACTAATTTTCCTTCTTCAATTGCTTTTTCAATCGAGGAAATAATTTGTTTATATTTGGGAATTCCAATATTGGCTTGAATAGAAATTAGCTTCATCTGAATTTAAATTTTTCGCAAGTTACAAAAACTGGTAGGTACTGGTATGTAATTAAAATAAAATAACATAATTTTGAAATTATTATTATAATAAACAAAAAATGCCTTCAATTATTATTAATTCGCAAGAGAAAAAATTTGGTATTATGCCCAATAGCGAAGCAGTATACTCTTATGAATTAAGAAATAAAAATGGCTTTAAAGTTAAAATTATCACTTTTGGCGCAACAATTACTTCCATAAAAACCCCTTTGAAAAATGGAAAAATTATAGATGTAGTTTTGGGTTTTGATACTTTGGATGATTATATAAAATCTTTTGGGTTTGATGGCTCTCCTTATTTTGGAGCAACAGTTGGAAGATATGCTGGAAGAATTAATCAGGGATTATTTAGTTTAAATAATAAAAAATATCAATTAGATAAAAATCATAATAATAATTCGCTTCACGGTGGAAATAGTGGTTTTAGCCAGAAAATATGGAAAGTAAAAAACGTTTCTTATGAAGAAAATCCATCTATCACTTTAAGTTATTTAAGTCCAAATAATGACGGGAATTTCCCAGGAGATTTAACTGTGGAATTAAAATATACGCTGTCCGAAGAAAACGAATTAATTATTGAATATAAAGCTACAACTACTGAAGACACAATAATAAATTTAACAAATCACAGTTATTTTAACCTTGATGGACATTCGAAAACGGTTTCAAATCAAGATTTATTTGTCAATTCACACAAAATATTAGAAACAGATACTGAAAATATCCCCACCGGCTATATTCTAAAAGTCAATAACTGTCCTTTTGACTTTTCAGCAACAAGAAAATGCCCTTCAAAAATAGATACTTCTTTTGTTTTAAATAATGAAAATGAAGTGGCGGCTTCTCTTTTTAGCGAAAGAAATAATCTTAAAATGTTTGTTTATACCAATCAGCCATCCGTTCATATTTATGTTGGTGGAAATTGTGACGCACGAATAAAAGGCAAAGAAAATACAATCTATAATCCGTTAAGCGGAATTTGTTTTGAAACTCAAAATTTTCCAGACGCTCCCAATCACAGTCATTTTCCAACTGCTGTTTTGAAAAAAGGTGAAACCTATTTGCATAAAACTATTTATAAATTTGAAATTTATTAAACTATGAAAAATCCCAAATCTAAAGTACTTTTTTCATTAGCATTTTTATTTACAATGCTATTTTCGTCGTGTAGTAAATCTCAAACAACTTATTCAATACCAATAAATACGGATACTTTTGCAAAAGGAGCTGATGTGGGTTGGTTGTCACAAATGGAAGCAACGGGTTATAAATATTATGATACCGATGGAACTGAAAAAAACTGCTTGCAACTACTGAAAGACCGCGGAATTAATACGATTCGTTTGCGTGTTTTTGTAAACCCCTCTAATGATAGAATTAATGGACATTGCAGCAAAGACGAAACTGTTGCAATGGCTTTGAGAGCAAAAAATATGGGAATGCGCATTATGATTGACTTTCATTATAGCGATTCTTGGGCTGATCCAGCGAAACAAACCAAACCTGCTTCTTGGGCAAGTCATACTTTTCCAATGCTGTTAAATGATGTTTACAACCATACTTTTGAGGTGCTTACCGCCTTAAAATCAGTCGGAGTAACTCCAGAATGGGTTCAAATCGGCAATGAAATTCCAAGCGGAATGTTATGGCCAGATGGAAGTTATACTAATTTTGGTCAATTAGCACAATTGTTAAATAAAGGCTATGAAGCTACAAAAGCAATTGATACTTCTATAAAAGTTGTTGTTCACATTGACAAAGGTAATGACAATGCTCGATTCAGATGGTTTTTTGATAATGCAAGAACAAATAATGTAAAATATGACGTAATTGGACTTTCATATTATCCCTATTGGATTAACAGCGATTATACAGCTACGATTTCAGATTTGCAAAACAACCTCAACGATATGGTTTCTCGCTACGGCAAAGAAGTTATGGTTGTAGAAGTTGGTGGTGATTTTACATTGGTTCAAAATACTTATAACATGCTTGCTGCCACAATAGCCGCAGTAAAAAACGTCCCAAATCACAAAGGACTCGGAGTAATTTATTGGGAGCCCGAAGGAGAGAAAAATTGGAGTGGTTATCAATTAAATTGTTGGCAATCCAACGGAAAACCATCAATGGCTTTGGATGCTTTTAGAAATTAAATTCACTTGTATGCGTAAAATTTCAACATTTTCATTTAGCAAATTGACAGTACTACTTTCTGTTTTTTTATTAAATTGCACAACTTCAAATGCTCAAAATAAAATAAATCTTGATAAAGGTTGGAAGTTTCATTTGGGAAATTCATCTGATTCTGAAAAAGATTTCGATTACAGTAAAATCTCATTGTTTGCAAAATCAAATGTTTATGCGACTACTGTTGTAAATCCAAAATACAATGATACCGCTTGGGCTTCCATAAATGTTCCGCACGATTGGGTTGTTGGACTTCCATTTGAAAACTCCCCTTTATCTGAAATTGAAGCGCACGGATACAAACCTGTTGGCGGAATGTTTCCTCAAAATAGTATTGGTTGGTACAGAAAGCATTTTAAAGTTGATAAAACGGAAGTCAACAAACGTTTTGAAATTCAATTTGACGGAATTTATAGAAATGCAACTATTTGGTTAAATGGTTTTTATGTAGGTACAAATTTCAGCGGTTATGTTGGAAAAACATATGACATCACCGATTATATTAATTTTGAAACTGAAAATGTAATTGTCGTTCGTGTAGATGCAACCCAAAATGAAGGCTGGTTTTATGAAGGTGCTGGGATTTATAGACACGTTTGGCTAAATACTACTGAAAAATTACATATTCCTGAAGATGGATTATATGTAAGTTCAGAATTAATAGGAAAAAATGCCACAGTAACTATTGAAACTACTATTCAAAACAACGATTTCACTACTGAAAATTGCACAGTTTATTCCTATATTACTGATAGAAACGGAAAGTTTATTAGAAAAACCAACGAGCAAAAAATTACCTTGAATGCAAATAAAAATGCTGTTGTCAAACAAAAAATAAATATCACAAATTATCGAATTTGGTCGTTAGAAGATCCTTATTTGTATAAAGCAATATCTGTAATTAAATCAGGAAATAAAATTATACAACAATCTAAAACTCGTTTTGGCATCCGAACTTTGAAATTTGATGCTAGTGAAGGTTTCTTTTTAAACGGAAAACACATTAAAATTCTAGGAACAAATAACCATCAAGACCACGCTGGAATTGGAAGTGCGCTACCCGATTTTATGCAATATTACCGCATTAAATTATTGAAAGATATGGGTTCAAATGCTTATCGAACAAGTCATAACGCACCAACTCCTGAACTTTTAGAAGCTTGTGATAGTTTGGGAATGTTAGTTTTAGACGAGCAACGTTTATTGAATAGTAGTGCAGAATATACAGATCAATTTAAACGTTTGATAAAACGAGACAGAAACCATCCATCAGTATTTTTATGGTCAATTGGAAATGAAGAACAAACTATTCAAGGAACTGATTATGGTAAAAAAATTGCGCAAACTCTTTTATCAATTCAAAAAGATTTAGATCCATCAAGAACTAGTACGTATGCTGCCGATATGGGTAATGATTTCAAAGGAGTCAACGAAATAATTCCAATTCGGGGTTTCAATTATAGAGAATATGCTGTAGCTGATTATCATCGGGATCATCCAAATCAACCCGTTTTAGGAACTGAAATGGGAAGTACCGTAACTACAAGAGGTATTTATGTAACGGATTCAATCCGAGGATATGTTCCAGACCAAGACATTACTGCGCCTTGGTGGGCAAGCAAAGCTGAAGTTTGGTGGAAATTAGCAGCCGAAAACAAGTATTGGTTAGGCGGATTTGTTTGGACAGGTTTTGATTATCGTGGGGAACCAACGCCCTTTCATTGGCCAAATATCAACTCTCATTTTGGAATAATGGATATATGTGGTTTTCCTAAAAACATCTATTATTACTATCAAAGTTGGTGCACTGATAGGGATGTTTTACACATTTCTCCTCATTGGAATTGGTCTGAAAAAGTAGGAAAACCAATTGATGTTTGGGTAAATTCAAATGCTGATAATGTTGAATTGTTTTTAAACGGGAAAAGTTTAGGGAAAAAAGTAATGCCACGAAACAGTCACTTGCAATGGGAAGTTATTTATGAACCAGGAATATTGGAAGCAATTGCCTATAAAAAAGGCAAGAAAACAACTGCAAAAGTAGAAACAACTGGCAAAGCCATTAAAGTAATACTTTCAACCGATAAGACAATATTACTTGCCGATGGAAAAGATGGAGCTATAGTCAATGTTTCTTTTGAGGATGAAAAAGGAAGAGAAGTTCCAAACGCTGATAATATGATTTCATTTACCCTTATTGGAAATGCAAAAATAATTGGAGTTGGCAATGGCGATCCAAGTTCTCACGAACCTGATAAGTGTGCAAATGGTGCTTGGCAACGAAGTGCTTTCAATGGAAAATGTCAGGTAATTATTCAGTCTGAAAAAACTCCTGGAACAGTTAAATTTGAAGCAAAATCAAATGGATTAAATTCCAAAACAGTCACTTTTAGTCTTAAATAAAAACCTTGTTTTCGCAAAAATGAAAAAGAAATTAATACAAGAAACTAGGGCACATTTTGAAAAATCTTTTCAAAAAAAAACTGAATATATATTTCTTTCACCAGGAAGAATTAATATTATTGGCGAGCATATTGACTATAATGACGGATTTGTTTTGCCAGCTGCTATCAATAAATACATCTGTTTTGCAATTTCAAAAAATGACACTTCTGAATGTACAATTATTGCAAAAGACTTAAATGAAACTTATAAATTTGATTGGAATGATAAATTGAAACCAATTGATAAAATGTGGGTAAATTACATTTTAGGAGTTTTACATCAATTGAAAGAAAAAGAATTTGCGTTGCAAGGTTTTAATATCGTTTTTAGCAGTACCATTCCAATGGGAGCAGGACTTTCATCTTCAGCGGCATTAGAATGTGGTATTGGATATGCAATGAATAAGGTATTTGATTTGGGATTGTCAAAACAAGAAATTGCGCTTATTGGACAAAGATCAGAACATACATTTGTAGGTGTAAATTGTGGTATTATGGATCAGTTTGCTTCTGTTTTTGGCAAGAAAAACAAAGTTATCAAACTTGATTGCAACACTTTAGAATATGAATACCACAAAGCCGACTTTAAAAAATATTCCTTACTTTTATTAGATAGTAATGTAAAACATACGCATTTGACTTCGGGTTATAATGTTAGAAGACAAGAAGTAGAACAAGGACTTTCAATTATAAAACAACATTTTCCAGAAGTAAAAACGTTTAGAAATTGTACTGAAAATATGGTTTTAGAACTTCAAGATACACTTGGCGAAACACTTTTTAAACGTTGCTATTTTGTGGTTAAGGAAATTCAACGGGTTCAAGATGCAGTAATTGCAATTGAAAATTCTGATTTCAATAAATTAGGGGAATTAATGACTAAAACGCATTTCGGATTAGCCAAAGAATATGAAGTTAGTTGTGATGAAATTGATTTTTTAGTTGCTGCTGTTCAAAATGAAAAATCCGTTTTGGGCGCACGAATGATGGGTGGCGGATTTGGTGGCTGCTCCATAAATTTAGTTAAAAAAGGTTCAGAAAATGAACTCATCGAAAAAATATCAAAGCAATATAAAGACACTTTTGGCATTGAATTAAAATCCTATAAAGTGAAAATTTCTAATGGAACTACCCTTTTTAATAATTAAATTATGCAAGAATTCAATACCAATGAGCATCCACACCGACGGTACAATCCATTAATAAACGAATGGGTTTTGGTTTCTCCTCATCGCTCAAAGCGACCGTGGCAAGGACAAAATGAAACTGTTTTTTCAAATGAATTACCATCATACGATGCCACTTGTTATTTATGTCCAGATAATGTTCGCGCCAATGGAATGAGAAACATTTCTTATGAAAATTGCTATGTTTTTGAAAATGATTTTGCTGCAATAACTCCTGAAGAAGTTCATTTTGAAAATACTACCGAAACAATTTTTTTCAAGGCCATTCCCGAAAGAGGGATTTCAAAAGTAGTTTGTTTTTCATCGAAACACAATCTTACTTTACCAGAAATGGAGCTAGAATCCATTGAAAATATTATTGAAACTTGGCAAAAAGAATATACTGAATTAGGGAAAAAAGAGTTTGTAAATTATGTGCAAATTTTTGAAAATAAAGGTAGTATTATGGGCTGCAGCAATCCACATCCGCACGGGCAAATATGGGCGCAACAGTCTTTACCAAAGGAAGTAGAAAAAACGCAAGCCAATTTTAAAACGTATTTTGAAAAATACAGTCGAACACTCTTGCAAGATTATTTGCAGGAAGAATTAAAAACAAAAGAACGGATTGTTTTGGAAAACGAACATTTCGTGGCGTTAGTTCCATTTTGGGCAATTTGGCCGTTTGAAACTTTGATTATCAGTAAGAGAGTATTTGGAAAAATAACTGATTTTACTGATTCAGAAACACAATCATTTGCGAAAATAGTGAAGGAATTAACTATCAAATATGATAATTTATTTGAGACATCATTTCCTTATTCTTCAGGAATTCATCAAGCGCCAACAGATGATAATTTGCATCCTGAATGGCATTTTCACATGCATTTTTATCCGCCTTTATTACGAAGTGCAAGTGTGAAAAAATTTATGGTTGGATATGAAATGCTCGGGGAAGCACAAAGAGATATAACAGCCGAAAAAAGTGCAGAAATTATCAGAAATATATCCAACATTCATTATAAAAATAAATAAAACCAACCTAAAAACCACCTTTTATGCAAACTTTATCTACTAAAGACTATATTGTTTTTTTACTCTATTTCATACTAATTGTCAGCTATGGATTTTGGATTTATAATCGAAAAAAGAAAGAACAAACTAGCAGTAAAGATTATTTTTTGGCAGAGGGTTCTTTGACTTGGTGGGCAATTGGCGCCTCTTTGATAGCAAGTAATATTAGTGCCGAGCAGTTTATCGGAATGAGCGGCAGTGGATTCAAAATGGGTTTAGCCATTGCAACTTATGAATGGATGTCGGCAGCAACACTTTTAATAGTAGCCGTGTTTTTTATCCCTGTTTATATAAAAAATAAAATTTTCACGATGCCACAATATCTACTTCAACGCTACAATAGTAATGTTGCAATGATAATGGCAGTATTTTGGCTACTGCTTTATGTGTTTGTAAATTTAACTTCAATTTTATATTTAGGCGCTTTGGCAATAAGTAGTATCTCTGGATTGAACTTGACTTTTTGTATGCTTTTCCTTGCTTTCTTCGCAGTAATGATAACACTTGGTGGTATGAAAGTAATTGGATATACTGATGTAATTCAAGTTTTCTTTTTAATTTTAGGTGGTTTAGTGACTACCTATTTAGCTTTGGATTTGGTAGCAAAAGAATTTGGTTCATCGGGAGTTTTAAATGGTTTTCAATTAATGACAACACACGCAAACGACCATTTTCATATGATTTTTGAAAAGACCAATCCAAATTATATGGATTTACCTGGACTTTCTGTTTTAATTGGAGGAATGATGATTATCAATTTGAATTATTGGGGTTGTAACCAATATATCACACAACGTGCTTTAGGTGCCGATTTGAAAACGGCAAGAAGTGGTATTTTATTTGCCGCTTTCCTCAAATTATTAATGCCAGTTATTGTGGTATTACCTGGTATTGCTGCTTTCATATTGTACCAAAATGGACATTTTCATACGGAAATGCTTCAAGATGGAAGTCTAAATCCCGATCGAGCATATCCTTCATTATTAAACCTACTTCCTGTGGGTTTAAAAGGTCTTTCATTTGCTGCATTAACAGCCGCAATCGTAGCTTCATTGGCTGGAAAAGCAAATAGTATTGCTACAATTTTTACATTAGATATTTACAAAACCAAACTTAATATTGATGCCGATGAAAAGAAATTAGTAAACATTGGCAAAAAAACTATTGTCATTGCAATGTTAATTGCAGTTCTCGTTGCGCCATTTTTAGGAATTGATAAAAAAGGAGGATTTCAATACATTCAAGAATATACAGGATTTGTAAGTCCAGGAGTTTTTGCAATGTTCATTCTTGGTTTCTTTTGGAAAAGAACTACTTCTAATGCTGCTTTGTTTGCAACTATTGGTGGTTTTATGATGTCAATAATTTTCAAATTTATGCCCGCTTTCGTTAATTTATCGTTTTTAAATCCACTTGGTTTTGCCGTTCCAAATTCAAATGGCGTTTTTGAAATACCATTTATTGACAGAATGGGATTTGTTTTCTTAATATGTGTAATAGGAATGGTTATAATTAGTATTTATGAATCTAAAAAAGGCATCAAACCAAATGGATTAGAAGTAGATAGTACGATGTTTAAAATGTCCCCAAGTTTTATTATTGGTGCACTAATTGTGGTTTCAATAATTACAGCATTTTACACTATTTTTTGGTAATATTTTAATCCTGTTACTATTTCATTTTCTAAAATTATCTGAATTGTAATTATTTTTATCTACTTTTGTTTAATATTTATTTATTTAGGTTAAACAAAAAATAATTAGTGATAAATTTATTTCAAAAAATGAAAAAGGATAAGCCAGATAACGTAGTGTTTTCAGACGAAAAAGGATATAATGCAAGTCTGTTGCCTTATTCTACAAGCGTTGGCGCGCCAGTAATTAAAACTGATGATGTTGTGGCTTGGAAAAGCAGAGGTATTCATAATGTGAATAAAGAGTTTGAAAATAAGTTCAATGAACTAAAACTGCAATACCAAAAATTAATGGAAGAATACGAATGGAATGATTTAGTTTACAATGCTAAATTTTCATTTGAACCCGTTATTGGCGAAATTTATCATTTGTATAATGGCACTGATGGAACTAATTTTTTGTCCTTAATTTCCCCGCAAGAATGGAATCGAGAACACATAGCAACTTTTAAATTGAATAGCGATAAAAAGTGGTTGTTATTAAATCATAAAGACGCTATGTTTTCGTAGTAAATAATTAGAAACTTCATAAGTCTTTTTGAATATAGATTTAAAGATTGCCATTTAATCAAAGTCTTCGATACCTAATTTCTACTATTATTTCATTACTAAAATTAAGTGTTTTGAGAAACTTCAAATCAAAACACCTTCAAAAATTAATAAGTCTATTTTATGGGAACGTTTTTAAAAGCCAATTGGGAAAATATCATAATGGCCAATTACGTAATTGACCCAGAAATTTTAACTCCATTTTTACCAAAAGGGGTTAGTTTGGATTTACATAATGGCAAAGCATATATTAGTTTAGTTGGTTTTATGTTTAAAAAAACAAAGCTTTTTAATGTTCCAATTCCATTTTTCGGCACTTTTGAAGAAATTAATCTGCGCTTTTATGTGCTTCGAAAAGAAGATGGAATCACCAAGCGGGGCGTTGTTTTTATAAACGAAACGATTCCTTACAGAATTGTTGCTTGGATGGCAAATAAATTATACAATGAACATTATACCGTAGTTCCAACGATACATTCTATTACAAACGATTTGGATTCAAAAAAAGTAAAATTCGAATGGAAATTAAATAATAGTTGGAATAGTATTTATGTAGAAGCGTCAAATAAGTCAACTAGTATGAAAAATGATACTCTGGAAAAATTCATTTACGAACACTATTTTGGTTATACTAAAATTGACGAAAACAACACAGAAGAATACCGATTGCAGCATCCGAGTTGGAAAATTAATAGCGTTTTAGACACGAAAATTGATTGTGATTTTAAAGCTATGTATGGCGAATCGTTTTCCGTTTTAAATTACACCAAGCCAGAAGCAGTATTTATTGCCGAAGGGTCATCTGTAAAAATAGAATGGCAAAGAGTTCGATTGAAATTCGCTGTTTAATATTTTTTTCAACACTTATAGTAAATAATAAAATGTCTAAAACTTTACGATTAATTCTTGGCGATCAATTAAACAGCAATCATTCTTGGTTTTCTAAGGTAGATGCTTCGGTGATTTATGTGATGATGGAAGTTCGCACGGAAACTGATTATGCCAAACATCACATCCAAAAAGTGGTTGGCTTTTTTTCGGCAATGCGCTCTTTTTCTGAATCTTTACAATCAGCAAATCATACTGTGATTTATATTGGTATAAATGATGAAAACAACTTACAATCCTTCGATAAAAATCTTGAAACTCTAATTTCAGAACATCAAATTACCAATTTCGAATATCAATTTCCAGATGAATATCGATTGGATAAAATCCTAAAAGACTGCTGCGAAAAACTAACTATTACTACTTCTGTAGTAGATTCGGAACATTTTTTTTCAAGTCGAAATGAACTTGGTGATTTTTTCGAAGGCAAAAAAACATTTTTGATGGAAAGCTTCTATCGAAATATGCGAAAAAAGCACGATGTTTTAATGGAAAACGACAAACCCTTAAATGGGAAATGGAATTATGATGAAGATAATCGGAAGAAATTACCCAAAAATCATAAGCCAATAACGCCTTTAGTTTTCAATAATAATGTTTCGGAAATTGTAGCAGAAATTCATAAAACGGACATTCAAACTATCGGAACTATTGATGCAGAAAATTTTGTTTGGCCAATAAATAGAAAACAATCTTTAGAATTATTAGATTTTTTCGTAACCGAATGTTTGTCGTTATTTGGATCCTATCAAGATGCGATGACGCCAAACGAATGGTCGCTTTATCATTCCAGAATTTCGTTTTCGATGAATATAAAAATGATTTCACCTCAAGAAGTCATTGAAAAAGCCATTGCCGAATGGCGAAAACGCCCTAATGAAATAGAATACAATCAGTTAGAAGGTTTTGTTCGTCAAATAATTGGTTGGCGAGAATATATGAGAGGGATTTATTGGTTGAAAATGCCAGAATATGCAAACTTGAATTTCTTTAACAATCAAGAAAAATTACCCGATTGGTTTTGGACTGGAAATACAAAAATGTTGTGTTTAAAAGATTCCATTAATCAATCTTTGAAATACGCGTATGCCCATCATATTCAGCGCTTAATGATTACCGGAAATTTTGCGCTTTTGGCTGGAGTTCATCCTGACGAGTTGGATGCTTGGTATTTAGGAATTTATATTGATGCCATCGAATGGGTCGAAATTACCAATACTCGCGGAATGAGTCAGTTTGCCGATGGCGGAATTGTAGGCACAAAACCTTATGTAAGTTCGGCTTCTTATATTGATAAAAT
>CANFVB010000004.1 GCA_947450355.1 Bacteroidota bacterium | reverse complement strand
AATAGAACCTTGGCTAAAACCAATTAACGTTACATTGGAAGCGTCAATTGGATAATTTGCAATTAATTCATCAATGAAATTCAATACTAAATCTCTTGAAATTACTGCTTGGTCGTGGTCTGAAAATTTATTCTGATCGGCATCAAAGTTGATGGCGTACCACGCATAACTTCCATATTGCAAATCATAAGGCGCGCGTGCCGAAACCACATAATATTCGTCAGGAAGTTCTGCGGCAAACGAAAATAAATCGGCTTCATTGCTTCCATAACCGTGCAGTAGTAGCAATAATGGGTTTTTATCTGCTTTTATTTTTGGTTCTCGAATTTGATAAACTAATGATAATTCCATAATTATGAGATGCTTTTAAACCATTTTTGAAAATAATTACCCAATAATGGTATTGGCTTAGTAGTTCCATTTATAGCGCTGAAAATTCCATAACTCCATAAAACAGATACTGAAATCCACATTGGTGCGGAAATCATAAGGCTGTCAAAATTACTAATTATCAATCCTAAAGATATAAAAGTCAATGAAATTCCTAATGCTTGACGAATGTGAAACGACGCAAATGAATTTTTATTTTCGCTATTCATCGACATTGCAATTAAAACTCCAACAAATAAAATATAACTTGTTATTGCGGCTGTTTTCCCATCTTCTACTGAGTTTTCCATATTGTTTTTAAGCTAAAACTAATTTTCCTTGATTGTAAATTCCATAAACTTTCCCTTTCATTTCAATTCCAATAAAAGCGGAATTTTTCGATTTTGATATAATGTTCTCTTTGTTGAAAGTCCAAATTTCGTTTGGATTAAAAAGCGTTACATTGGCGATTGAACCTTCATTTATTACAGAATTTTCAATACTAAATGTGCTTTTTCCAGCGGTTAATTTTTCGATTACTTTTTCCAAAGGTAGCACGGTTGTTAAAGCTCCAAAAGCAGTTTCCAAACCGATTGTTCCGTTTTTGGCTCCATCAAATTCCATTTTTTTATTTTCAATATCAATCGGATTATGATCTGAAGTAATCATATCGATCGTATTGACTAAAATTCCTGCCAATAAAGCTTTTCGGTCTGCTTCAGTTCTTAAAGGCGGTGAAACTTTAAATCGGGTATCAAAACCATCTAATTTTTCATCGGTTAAAACCAAATTATGAACAGCAACACTGCAGGTTACATTCAATCCTTTGGCTTTTGCATTTTTAATTAATTCAACTGATTTTGCTGTTGAAATTGTTGGAATGTGCATTTTCCCACCTGCATATTCTAATAAAAATAGGTTTCTTGATATTTGAAGTTCTTCGGCTAAATTTGGAATTCCTTTCAATCCCAGTCTTGTAGAAACAACGCCTTCATTTGCAACTCCATTTCCCTTTATTGTGGCATCTTGACAAAAAGCAAGTAGCAATCCGTCAAAATCTTGAACATATTGCAATCCTATTTTAAGTAAATTGGCATTGTCAATATTTTTATTATAATCCCCAAAAGCAACTGCTCCCGCATTTTTCATATCGAATAATTCCGCCATATCTTTTCCTTCGCTTTCTTTTGTGAAAGCTCCAATTGGAAATAATTCGGTTGCAAAACCAGTGGCTTTGTTTTTTACGAAATTAATTTGAGACTGGTTGTCAATAATCGGAAACGAATTGGGTTGCAAAGCAATTGCAGTAAAACCACTTTTCGCAGCAACATTCAGTCCGTTGGCAATGGTTTCTCGGTCTTCAAAACCTGGCTCTCCAAACGAAACACTACTTTCAAACCAGCCTTCAGAAAGATGAAGGTTTTCAAGTTGTATTTCTTCAAAACCAGTTTCTTTGGGTAGATTAGTTCCAATTTTTTCAATAGTTCCTTCATTAATTTTCACATCCACAATTTGGTTGTGAAAAGGACTTTTTGAGTCAATAATTCTCGCTTCTCTGATGATTAGTTTCATTTTACAAATTTTTGAATTATTACTTCTAAAGCTAAAAATAATAGGGTTAATAGAACAAACAATTTCCAAATTTCATTATTACTTCGGTCTGAAAGTAAGCTGTTAAATACAATATCAACCGAGTTTACGACTTTAAAATCGGATAATAAATTACTATTGGCTAAAGCCAGATTTCCTTCGGAACGATTGTAATTAAAACTGATATTTCGTATAAAATCATCTTGTTTGTAAACTCCAAAATTCCCTGCAACAGTTGGATAATCGTTGAATAAAAGTTTGACTTTGTTATTCAAGATTTGTTGAATTGGAATGAATTTCTCGGATGCATTTTTCACATTTATAATTTCGTCTTTTGATAAATTGGTTGCGACTAAAAATGGTTGGTTTTCACCAATTGTTATTGCGTTTACACCTGTTTTCTGTACGTTTTGTGCCATATTATAGAATATCGGAACAATCAACGGCGAATTCTGAAAATTAGAATTTACTTTATTTATAGGTGCCGAAAACACATAAACATCCGAAATTTGGTTTTGCAAAGCGGTTAAAAATACACTCTGATCTTCAAAACTCAAAACGGGTGGATTTGCACTTATTATTCCAAAAGACTGTTTCGTATTTGGATACTGAAAATTGACTATTTTTTTCTCAAATACCGATTGGAATAATGGATGTTGAAAGGCAATTTTGGTAATTAATTTATTGGTATTTTGCAAAGAACCAAACTGGATTTTTCCGAAAGTTCCCAAAAATCGATTCAAATCGGAAGTTGTATTTTCATTGGAAGGAATTACAACCAAATTACCGCCTTTTTCAACAAATGATTTTAGGTTGGTTTCCAAAGCTTGTGGAATTTTCTCTACTTCGTTCAACACAATTACATCTTGCTTTTCAATGGCATTGTAATCCAAAGTTTCAATCGTTGAATTGGAATAATTGAATTCCGAAACGGTATAAATCCGTGATAAGAAACTACTTTTTTCTGCTTTTCCAATACTAATTACATTGGTTTTCTCTGGTTTTGAAATGCTGAAATAGAACGTATTATCATACGATAAACTGGCGTCATTTATAGAAACATAACCGTTAAAATCTTTTTTAGGAATGGTAAAATTGATGGTGTTTTCTTGGGTTTCAAATTTTACTAAGGTTTTAGCAATGAGTTTATTTTCATTGTACAAAGCAATTGGAATAGCATTTTTTTGTTCGCCGAAAGAAGTCAGTTTTACGCCAATTTCATAAAAATCATTTAAGTTTTGTTGGATAAAAACACTGTCAATTGAAATATTATTTTTCTGTTCCGCTTCAGGATTTATAAAATACGTATTGAAATTGGAATCGATGCTTTTCAATTGTTTTTGTTCCAATCCCACGGCATCCGTAATAATAATTACGTCTTTGTTGAAAGGCGTTTTGCGAGACTTTATTTTTGCCATTGCGCTTTCAAGTTGAAATGGCAAAGCACTGTAAGTAAGGTTTTGAACTTCTTTTTGAATCGATTTTATATCAGTATTCCAAAACGTTTCCGAATTGGTAATCAATGAAAAAGTCTGTTTTTCTGGGGTGTTTTCTAATAATTCTTGAATTGCACGTTTCAAAAGTTCACCTTTTTTACCTTTTGCCTGCATCGAAAACGAATTGTCTAAAACAATATACATTTCATTGGTAGCATTTTTCTTGTCTTTGGCTTGGAAAAACGGTTGTGCAAAGGCTATGATAATTGCTGCCAACAATAACATTCGCGTAATTAAAAGCAACCATTTTTTGATTTTTGAACTCTTCCGAGTTTGAATTGAAAGTTCTTTAAGGAAGCGAACATTCGTAAAATATTCTTTTTTGAAACGTCTTAATTGGAACAAATGAACCAAAATTGGAATTACCAATAATAGAAGGAAATAGAGTATTTCTGGATGTTTAAATTGCATTCTAATTAGCGTTTGTCAAAAATAGCAATCAATTATCAATTAGCAAGTATCAAACAAGAATTATTTCTTGTCTTTGCGTTTTTTATCTCTCGTTTTAAGCATATTTCTATTCACAGAACCCGAAATTTTCTTTTTCGTTTTTGATGGCCCACCAAGATTTACTTTTTTATTCTTTTTTGATTTCTCGTGAAATGCACCGTCACCGTCTAATTTTGGTTTTTTAAGCAAAAACTTAATCGGTTGTTTGTCTTTTTCAGGCTCAATTAATTTAGATGAAATTTCTACAACTTCAGGAAATTCAACTATTTCTAGCACTTGTCCCATCAATTCTTCCACTTCAGTTTTGAAATCTTCTTCCCGTGGCGTAATAAAACTAATGGCTGTTCCCGTAGCATCGGCACGACCCGTTCTACCAATTCTGTGCATATATAATTCCGGCATTTCAGGCGCTTCAAAGTTCACAACGTGCGAAATATTGGAAATATCCAAACCTCTCGCCATAATATCGGTGGTAATAATTCCTCTCAAATTCCCTTCTTGAAATGAAGCCATCGTACTCAAACGATAATTCTGAGATTTATTAGAGTGAATAACCCCAAATTGTCCGTCAAAATGTTCCTCAATTCGCTCGTGAAGCATATCCGAAATCTTCTTATTGTTCACAAAAACCAAAATGCGTTCCATCGATTCATCGGTTTCAAGCAAATGAATTAACAGGTTTACTTTCGTGTTAAAATTCGGAACGTTATAACTAAGTTGTTTGATGTTTTCTAATGGAGTTCCCGATGCCGCAAGCGTAACTTCTTCAGGAAAATCGAAAAAGTCATTCAAAATAGCATCCACTTCGTCGGTCATTGTAGCCGAAAAAAGAATATTTTGACGTTTGTTTCTCGTCATCATTGCCAAAATAGAAGTCAATTGAACTCGGAAACCCAAATTCAACATTTCGTCAAATTCATCAATGACTAATTTTTGCGTATCGTCAAAACGGATTACGCTGTCCAAAGCCAAATCCATCACCCGTCCAGGCGTTCCCACCAAAATATCAATTCCCTGATATACCGATTTTTTTTGCGTGTTGATATTAACACCACCAAAAATCCCGATGGTTCGCACCGACATATATTTCGTTAATTTTTCCACTTCTTCCACGACCTGCACCACTAATTCCCGCGTAGGAACCAAGATTACAATCTTCGGAGTATCGGTAGGTGTAAATTTGTATAATTTCAATAAAGGCAACAAATACGCAAAAGTTTTCCCCGTACCCGTTTGCGCAATCCCCATCATATCGCGCCCTGACATAATCACAGAAAAAGATTTTTCCTGAATTGGAGTAGGCGTCACGAATCCTAAATCGTCAATTGCTTTTTGAACCGATTTTGGAAGATTGAATTGCTCGAAAGTAGTCATAAAATGTAAATTTGCTGCAAAGATACGTTTTTTAGACGGGTACAAAAAGTTTCCACAGTTCAAAGGTTCAAACGGGTAAAGCGTTGGTTTTTTTTGGAGCTATTTCCCGCTGTCATTCCAATCTGCTCAATTGCTTCGTGCCGAGCAATTTTGCAGGATTTTCCCTTCCATCGGGGCTAAAAATTAGAACCGTGTATCAGAAGTCGCAGGTTTGCTAATTAACAATAATCCAATAAAAGTAAGTAATCCATTGATGATTATAAGTTCATTATCAATTATATAATCCCCTAATAACGCTGCCGAATTGTAACTTATCAAAAAGCAAATTGCTGGCGAAAGCAAACAAATAAATGGAACTAATTTGTCGTGAACGGTTTTTGTTTTCATAAACAATCCAAAACAATACAATCCCAAAAGTGGTCCATAAGTATAGGAAGCAATCTTGAAAATCATACTCACCACCGAAGCCTCATTTATTGCATTGAAAATCACAATTACCAAAAACATCAAAAGCGAAAATCCAATATGAACGAAATGTCTTGTTCGTACCATATTTGCTTTAGCTGCGTTTTCAATTTTGTCCATTCCAAGGAAATCCACACAAAAAGAAGTTGTTAAAGCCGTCAATGCGGAATCTGTAGTTGCAAATGTAGCGGCTGTTAAACCCAAAAGAAAAACAATTGCAGGAATTAAAGTCAAATGATGAAAAGCAATTTCGGGGAATAATAAATCCGTTCGAGGCTTTCCAGTAATAAAATCTGTAGGTACTGAAATACCATTTTTTTCGGCATAAATATAAAGTAGTGCACCCACACTTAAAAAGAAAATATTAATTACCACAAAAATCCCTGTGAAGGTGAACATGTTTTTTTGGGCTTCGCCAATGGTTGCGCAACTCAAATTCTTTTGCATCAAATCTTGGTCAAGTCCTACCATTGCAATGGTTACGAATATTCCGCCCAAAATTTGTTTGACGAAATAAGTTCCTTTCATATAATCATCAAAGAAAAATATTTTAGAATAATTGCTATTTTTCACTTCCTCAAAAGCTTCAAATACATTCAGGTTTAGACTGCTGCAAATAAAATATATCGTTAAGAAAACTGAGGAAACTAAGAAAACCGTTTGTAAAGTATCGGTAATAATGATTGTTTTTAAACCACCACGATAGGTATAAGCAAAAATCAAAAGCAAAGAAATTAGAACCGTTGCTGCAAATGGAATTTGATAAAAATCAAAAACGTAACGTTGCAAAACGATTACTACCAAATACAATCGGAAAGACGATCCAATAGTTCTGCTAATCAAGAATATGGAAGCGGCAGTTTTATAGCTAATCGTTCCCAAACGCTGCTCGATGTAACTATAAATAGAAGTTAGGTTCATCCTATAATATAAAGGAAGCAATATTTTGGCAATAATTATGAATCCAATGGCATTTCCCAAAACAAATTGAAAATACTTGAATTGATTTTCAGGATTCCCTACTTCGCCAGGGACAGATATAAAAGTAACGCCAGAAAGTGCGGTTCCAATCATTCCAAAAGCAACCAAGTACCACTTCGAGTTTTTATTGGCTTTAAAAAAAGCTTCGTTTCCAGTGTTGTTTTTACTCACAAAATGAGAAATCAAGAATAAAATACCAAAATATACAATCATTAAGGAAACTATGGCAATTGGGGTCATAAAGAATTGTTTTAGTGTGGCAATTTACAAAAAAAACAATTTATACAAACTTAAAATTAAAAAGTAATTGCGGATTTCTAATTACTATTTTCAAGTATATAATTATTACAATAGCAGTAAAAAGTAAGTATTTAACTTGGTTTATTGTAATTAGTTTAAAGCTACTCGAAGTATAGCTTAAACATACCAACTTAATATAATCTTTAAACTTAGTCTATACTAACTCTATAGTAAGTCTATACTATTTTACGTTTCTTTAGAGTTAGTATAGAGTTAGTATAGACTTAGTATAGACTTACCTTTACTTTGGTATATATTTAACCCATCGTTGAATCGTCCTAAAATAACTGTACGGGTTATTGAGCAAAGAATTACATACTATTTAATTAGTGTTTTTTAATCTCAAATATTAACAAATTGTAAATAAATTGTGATTTGTTAAAAAAAAATTTGTTTATGTAAAAATATCGAGTACTTTTGTTACTCGATACCTACTATATTATTAATGCTAGAAAGTTTAATTACATCCAAAACCCGAATCCGAATATTGGTAAAGTTTTTTATAAACGCTGCCAATGATGGTTATTTACGTGGTTTGGCTGACGAAATGAATGAATCTACAAATTCTATTCGTAAAGAATTGAATAATCTAGAAGTAGCAGGTTATTTACAAAAAGAGGCAATCCAAAATAAAGTCTCCTACAAAGCGAATACCAAACACCCCCTTTTTACGGTTTTACAAAAAATTGTTTTTCAACACATTGGATTAGATTCTGTTGTTGAAATGGTTTTGGAGCGAATGGGCGATGTTCGTAAAATAATTGTTATTGGAGATTATGCCAATGGAACTGACTCTGGATTAATTGAAGTGATTGTAATCGGTAAAGAATTGAATATTGAATATATAGATCAACTTGCAAATAAGATTGAAAATCAAATAAAAAGGAAAGTACAGTTTTATTTTGAGGATAAAAAATACAGTAAAGGATTGGTGATTTTTGATGATGATAAAGTCGTATTATCAAATTAAATACAGATAATTATGCCTTGGTATGCAGTATATACACGCCCCAAAAATGAGAAGAAAGTAACGGATCAGTTGGTTAAATTAGGAATTGAAGTTTATTGTCCATTGGTTACGCAAGTAAAACAATGGTCGGATAGAAAAAAGAAAGTTGAGACTCCTTTGATTTCGTCTTATGTTTTTGTGAATTTAGAAGAAAAAGATAGGGATAAAGTTTTTGAAGCATTTGGGGTAGTTCGGTATTTGTTTTGGCTTGGTAAACCTGCCATAATTCGGGATGAAGAGATATATTTGTTGAAAGATAGTTTAAAAGAAGTAATTTCTACTTTTGAAATATCAGAAATAAAACCAGGAGATGTATTGAATATTTCTCGTGGTCCATTTCAAGGAAAAGAAGGTGTTGTAAAAGCGGTTGAAAAAAATAAAATTCAGCTGATTTTAAAAGAGTTGGGGGTTTTGATTACACTCACAAGAGAGTAATTAATAATTTTAATACGTGCTTTGTTAGTCTTAAAAATGGGACTGACGGGGCGAAGCCATTAATAAAAAGTAATTAAATTATTAATTAAAGATATGCGTCAAATAGAAAATAGTACAATTCTAGTAACTGGTGGAGCTGGATTTATTGGTTCCAATTTATGTGAACATTTATTAAAACACAATAATAAAGTTGTTTGCTTAGATAATTTTGCAACTGGAAGACCAGAAAATATTCAACATTTATATAGTAATTCAAATTTCACATTGATAGAAGGCGATATACGAAATATTTCTGATTGTCATAAAGCAGCTCAAGGAGTTGATTATATTTTGCATGAAGCTGCGTTAGGTTCTGTACCCCGTTCAATTAATGACCCAATTACAACAAATGATGTTAATGTTTCTGGATTTTTGAACATGTTGGTTGCTGCCAGAGATGCAAAAGTAAAAAGGTTTGTGTACGCAGCAAGTTCATCTACTTATGGCGATTCAGAAGCATTACCAAAAGTTGAGGATAAAATAGGAAAACCCTTATCGCCTTATGCAATTACAAAATATGTAAACGAATTATATGCAGATATTTTCTTTAGAACTTATGGATTGAACACCATCGGACTGCGATATTTTAATGTTTTCGGAAGAAAACAAGATCCTAACGGTGCCTATGCTGCGGTAATTCCAAAGTTCGTTATGCATTTGATGAATGAAGAAAGCCCAGTTATTAATGGTGACGGAAATTATTCAAGAGATTTCACTTATATTGACAATGTAATTCAAATGAATGTATTGGCAATGTTGACAGAAAATCCAGAGGCTATTAATACAGTTTATAATACTGCTTTTGGAGACAGAACCACTTTAAATGATTTAATGGCTTCCTTAAAGAAATATTTATCGGTTTTTAATCCTAATATTGCAAGCATTCAAACTATTTACGGGCCTAATAGAGCGGGAGATATTCCTCATTCATTAGCGAGTATTGATAAAGCAAAAAAATTATTAGGGTATAATCCTCAATTTTCAATGCAACAAGGTTTAGAACAGGCAGTTAGTTGGTACTGGGAAAATTTAAAATAAAATAAAAATTCATATAAATAATTAAATATTTAAAAAATGAGTATAAAAATTGCAGTTATAGGTTTAGGTTATGTAGGACTTCCTTTAGCAAGATTATTTGCTACAAAATATCCTGTAGTCGGATTTGATATTAATCAAAGCCGAATAGATGGTTTGCGTTCAGGAACCGATAGTACGTTAGAGGTTTCTGATGAAATATTAAAGAAAGTTCTTGTTAATAATTTTAATAGAGATAAAAATGGATTGTTATGTTCATCCAATTTAAACGATATTTCTGATTGTAATTATTATATTGTTACCGTTCCAACTCCAGTGGATAAAAATAATCGCCCAGATTTGACCCCGTTGTATAAATCAAGTGAAACTGTTGCTAAAGTTTTGAAAAAAGGTGATATAGTAATTTATGAATCAACGGTATATCCGGGAGTAACAGAGGACGAATGTGTTCCTGTATTAGAGAAAATTTCAGGATTGAAATTTAATATAGATTTTTTTGCAGGCTATTCACCAGAAAGAATTAATCCTGGAGACAAAGAACACACTGTTGAGAAAATATTAAAAGTTACCGCAGGTTCAACTCCAGAAATTGGACAGAAAGTAAATGATTTATATAAAAGTGTAATTATTGCTGGAACTCATTTGGCGCCAACAATAAAAGTGGCTGAAGCTGCCAAAGTAATTGAAAATTCTCAACGGGATATTAATATTGCTTTTGTAAATGAATTGGCAAAAATATTCAATTTAATGGACATTGATACCCATGCAGTTTTAGAAGCAGCTGGGACAAAATGGAATTTCTTGCCTTTTAAACCGGGATTAGTAGGTGGCCACTGTATAGGTGTTGATCCTTATTACTTAGCACAACGTGCGCAAGAATTTGGTTATCATCCTGAAATTATTTTAGCTGGAAGACGATTGAATGACAGTATGGGGGAGTATGTTGCCTCTCAAGTCGTTAAATTGATGATAAAAAAAGGAATCACTGTAAAAGGTGCTTCTTTATTAATGCTAGGAATTACCTTTAAAGAAAATTGTCCTGATGTTAGAAATACCAAAATCGTAGATGTAATTTCGGCATTGAAGGATTATGGAATTAATGTTTCTATTTTTGATCCATGGGCAAATCCTTTAGAAGTAAAACATGAATACGGTTTGGAGACTACAATTGTTTTACCTAATCAAAAATTTGATGCAGTAGTTTTAGGAGTCGCGCATACCGAATTTTTAAAGTTAGATATGTCAACTTTACAGAATGACAATAGTTTGTTATATGATGTAAAAGGAATTTTGGGAGATAATGTTGATGGGAAGTTGTAATTACAACTTTTGCTATAAATACTTATAATTAAAATTAATTTATCTGAGTTTTTTTGATTTTGGTGCCAAGGGTTTAAATTTCTATAATTTTAATTAAAAGATATTATAGACAAATTCATTGCCATTCAACATAACATAAATATCATAAGATAAATCTAAAAAAAATAGTGGACACTAAATCAAATAAAACAATACAAGTTTTTTGGGTAGCAATGGGTAGCCTAAGTTCTTTGGCATTAACTATTGTTAGTGCTGCAATACTTTCTCGTTATTTTAATAAATCTGATTATGGCACCTATAAGCAAATTGCTTATGTTTATACTACCTTGTTAGTAATATTTTCAGCAGGTTTACCAAGAGTATTTGCTTATTTTCTTCCAAGATATTCTATTGAGGAAGGTAAATCAATTGTTGACAAGGTTAATAGGGTGCTTTTTTTAGCAGGTTTAATTTTTTCAATTGTGTTATTTACTTTTTCTGGAATAATTGCAAGTTTATTAAAAAACAATGAATTAGCCTATGCTTTAAAAGTATTTTCACCAATACCAATGTTTTTACTTCCCACATTAGGAATTGAAGGAATATTTTCTACATATAATAAAACTATTTATATTGCTGTTTACGAAACTCTATCGAGAATTTTGATGTTATTGTTTATTGTTGCTCCAGTTGTAATATTTAACGGAACTTATATTTCAGCTATTTATGGTTGGTTAATAGTTTCATTTTTGACTTTTATTATGGCTTATTTTTTTAAAGGAATTCCTTTTAAGGGTATAAAAGCCAAAGTTACAACTTTAAAATATAATGAAATTTTCAGTTATAGTATTCCTTTGGTTGTAGCAAGTATTTGGGGAGTAGCAATAAGATCCGCGGATCAATTTTATATAAGCCGATTTTTCGGAAATCAAGTTTTTGCTGAATATTCTAATGGATTTACTGAAATCCCATTTGTATCAATGATAACTGCGAGTACTTCAATTGTTTTAATGCCTTTTTTTTCCAAAATGATTCACAATAAAGCTGATATCAAAGATGTTGTAGTTGTGTGGAGAAATGTTCTGTTAAAATCTGCTTATATAATTTATCCAATTGTTATTTTTTTTATTTTTAATGCGGATTATGTGATGACTATATTGTATTCAAAGGTTTATGAAAGTTCTAAAATATATTTTCAGATATGTATGTTTTTAAATTTTTTTAACATAATAATATTTTCTCCTCTAATTTTAGCAATGGGAGAAACTAAATTTTATTTACGGCTACACATTTTTATAGCTTTATTAGCATGGGGTTTGGGATATTTTGTTGTGATATTATTTAAATCACCTGAAGCTATAGCAATATTTTCAGTTTTATTATCAATACTAAAAGTATTAATGGCACTTAAGTTTTTATCATCAAAATTGAATATTAATTTTTTATCATTATTTCCTTTTAAAAAAACTTTTCAAATACTCATTCACACCTGTTTATGTATGTTTTTAGTATTATGGTTGATTAATATTTATGGAATAGAAGGAAACATTATTTTTCGCTTAGTTGTTAACGTAATTTTGTATGGTTTTTTGGTTCTTACAACTGCAATGTTTTTCAAACTAGAATATTTAAGATTTTTAACTCCTTTAATAGAAAAATTAAAAAGTTATGTTAAATAAATGCAAATTTAAAAATTGGGAAAATAATTATCCTTCCAATATAATCGAATATTTTTTTTCGCCAACTAATATTGGATTAAGAATACTAAATTTTATTGTTCAAAAATTTTTTAGAATAAATTATGACATTCCATTTATGGTTCATTTCACATCAATTGTTAGTGGAAACATTAAGATTGGAAAAGATGTAGCTCGTTATTTTGCTAATTCTAGCGGTTGTTATATACAAGGAATTAATGGTATTTCTATAGGAGACAATACTATTTTTGCTCCAGGGGTTAAAATAATTTCTGCAAATCATAGTAAAATTGATTACAATAGTCATGAGGTAGTCAAGCCCATTCTCATTGGTGAAAATTGTTGGCTAGGAGCAAATTCTATTATTCTTCCGGGAGTTGAGATAGGAAATAATGTTATTGTTGCAGCTGGAAGTGTTGTGACTAAATCATTTGATTCTAATTTAATTATTGGTGGAGTTCCAGCAAAAATCATAAAAAATAATTATTAATTCAATGAAAGTAACACTAATTGCAGGAGCAAGACCAAATTTCATGAAAATTGCGCCAATTATTCATGCCATTAATCAAAATAATAACTTTGGTATTAGTTATCGTTTGGTACACACAGGACAGCATTTTGATGAAAAAATGAGCCATACGTTTTTCAAACAATTAAATATCCCTGAACCCGATGTCAATTTGAATTGTGGCGGTGGATCACAAGCGGAACAAACTGCTGCTATTATGATTGCTTTTGAAAAAGAACTTTTAGCAAACCCAACCGATTTAGTTCTAGTTGTTGGTGACGTTACAAGTACCATGGCATGCAGTATTGTTGCCAAAAAATTAAATATTAAAGTTGCTCATGTTGAGGCTGGCATTCGATCTTTTGATTTAACAATGCCTGAGGAAATTAATAGAATGGTAACCGATAGTATCACAGATTATTTTTTTACAACTACTGAATGGGCTGGTGAAAATTTGAAGAAAGCAGGAGTTCCTGATGAAAGAATTTTCTTTGTAGGAAATGTTATGATTGATACTTTATTAGCAAATCGTTCAAAATTTAAAAAACCTGATTTTTGGGATAGCCTAAACTTGGTTGAAAAAAAATATATTGTTTTAACTCTGCACAGACCAGCAAATGTTGATGAATCTGAAAATCTTAAAGAATTGATACATGAGATTACTAGTAATGCAAATGGTTTGCCCATAATTTTCCCAATTCACCCTAGAACCGCTAAGGTGTATAAAGAGATTGGAATTACTGCTGATAATTTATTTATTGTTGATCCGTTAGGGTATCATGAATTTAATTATTTAGTAGAGCGTGCTATGGGAGTAATTACTGATTCTGGTGGAATTACTGAAGAAACAACAGTAATGCATGTGCCATGTATAACACTTCGGGATAATACTGAAAGACCAGAAACTATATCCGTTGGGACTAATGAATTAGTTGGTACTGATCCAAAGGCAGTTAAACCTTTTTTGGTAAAATTATTTGTGGGTAATTGGAAAAAAGGTTCTGTGCCAGAGAAATGGGATGGGAGGGCAGCAGAAAGAATTGTAGAATATTTATTAAAATTATAATGGAAAATAAAAAAATTTTAATTATTTCTGCTGCATTTTATCCTGAAAATTCTCCACGTTCGTTTCGTACTACTGAATTAGCAAAAGAATTGGCTTTAAAAGGAAATAATATTACGGTAATCAGTTGTCTTGAAGATTTTGATTATACTGACTTTCTGGAAAAATATCCAATCAGATTAGTTTCGATGGGAAAGGTTAGTTCAACTTTTGGGAATAATAAAAAATCTAAAATTACAAGCATTTTATATAGAATTGTTAACAGATTACTATATCAGTTATTGGATTATCCAGATATTTCTCTCTACTACAAAATAAAAAAAGTGTTAAAGAAAGAAAATAAATTTGATGCTATAATATCCGTTGCTGCTCCCCATGTGATTCATTGGGGTGTTAGTAATGCGATTAAAAAAAATCCAAAATTATCTAAAATTTGGATTGCTGATTGCGGAGATCCTTATATGGGATCAACTTTACAAAATTTCAGTCGTCCGTTTTACTTTATGTTCTTTGAAAAAGCATTTTGTAACCGTTGTAACTATATTACAGTACCTATTAAAGAAGCTAAAGCTGCTTATTATAAAGAGTTCCATTATAAAATAAAAGAAATTCCTCAAGGTTTTTCTTTTAAAGAAATTGAAAATAGCATTAAAAGACGTCACGATACGGTTTCTAATTTTGCTTATGCTGGAGGATTGGCTTTAAAAGGAGTGAGAAGTCCATTTGCACTTCTTGAAATGTTAACAAACATCAATGAGCCTTTTGTTTTTACAATTTATTCAAATAATATTCAAATAATACCACAAACAATTATTAATAATTTAGGAAGTAAATTAATACTTGTTGAAGGAATTTCCAGAGATAAATTACTTGTTGAATTAAGTACCTATCATTTTCTGATTAATTTTGATAATGGAACAGCCGTTCAAGCACCAAGTAAATTGATAGATTATACATTATCCGGACGTCCTATATTAAATATTGAACCAAATTTTCCAAAATCAGAAGTAATAGTTTCTTTTATTAAGGGAAATTATGATGGTCAGTATGTTCTAAGCGATATTGAAAAATATAATATTGAAAACGTTGCAAATAATTTTTTGAAATTAGTAAATGCGAATAAATAACAAAAATTATTATTTTTATTTATTATTTATAATTTCACCAATAGTTGGTTTAATTAATTCGATTCGTTTTTATAAAACTGGGTCCTATAAAAATATTATATGGTTATTTGTTGTTTTTTATTCTTATACAATTACCCTACCTTCCAAAGATGCAGATATCGATATTTCGCGACGTATAGAATCATTCAATAATGAAGCAGCCCATACAGATTATAAGTTTTCAGAATTCGTAAGAAGCTATAAACAAGATGACAACTGGAATGCAGATTTTTTTGAGCCGATATTAGTTTATATTGTCTCGAGGTTTTTTTCGGATGTCAAAATTATGTTTATTGTTTATGGATTATTGTTTGGGTTTTTCTATTCTCGAAATATTGCCTGCATTTTAGATAAACTAGACAGTTCGTTGGCCAAAAAAATAACATTGTTATTGTTTATATTAGCTTTAATTAATCCCTTTTGGAATATTAATGGATTTCGTTTTTGGTTTGCTACGCATGTTTATTTGTATGTTTTATTGCCCTATTTTTTTGAAAATAAAAAAACACACCTATTTTGGTTGCTGATTATACCGCTTATACATTTCAGCTACGTTTTTGCAGTAGCTATTTTTGTATTATATTTTATTTTAGGAAATCGAACACAACTTTTTTTTATTTTTTTTATAATTTCAGTAAGTTTTGGGAAAATAAAATCGAATTTTTTAGAGACTGTCTTTTCATATTTACCTGGAGTTATTGAGAAAAAAGCAAATGGATATACTAGTGAAGATTATATTGAAAAAATTGGTCAAACAAAAGAAGTAGGGATGAATTGGTATGCCACTTTTAATAGTGCATATCTTAAATATTTTGCAATTTTTGTCATTATATTATGTTATTGGAAAAACAGAGATTTAATAAAAAAAGAATATAACTCACTTTTTTCTTATGTATTATTTTTTTTAGGATTTGCTTTTTTAGTCAGTTCTATACCATCAATGAATCGTTTTATAACGCCAGGATTATATCTTTTCTTTTCATTTTATATTTTATTTGTGGCCAACAATTTAAATACATATTGGTTAAAAAAATATAGATATTGGACTAGTTTCGGTTTGTTAATTTGTTTGGTTGTTCAAATTAGGCTTGGATTTGACACTATAAGTTTCTTATCAGTATTTACGAATCCTTTGATTGCACCATTTTTTACAGAGGAAAATTTTTCTTTAATTAATATATTCAAATAAGCTTTCTATGCTTGCAAAACTAAAAGTTTATAAAAACTATCTAAAAAGTAGTAAAGTACGTAATAGAATAATTGTTATCGAGTCTGATGATTGGGGAGGTATAAGAATGCCTTCAAAATCTGTCTTTGAAATATTAAAAGGTAAAGAAATTGATGTTATTTCTAATCCATTTAACAGTTTTGATACTTTAGAGACTGATGATGATATTACTGTTTTGTTGTCATTATTAAATAAGATAGAATTAAAGTTCAAGATAAAAGTTAAAATCACCTTGAATTTTATTTTAGCGAACCCAGATTTTGATTTGATTAAAGCATCAAAATACAAACAGTATTATTTTAAAACATTTACAGAAACATATTCAGAGAGTGACAAATCTCAAAACGTTTTCTCATTAATAAAAGAAGGGATTTCACTTGGGTATTTTCAGCCACAGTTTCATGCTAGAGAGCATGTTGATGTAGATAGATGGCTGAGCTTACTTCAAAATAAAAATTTAGATGTAATGGAAGCGTTTAATAATAATACTTTTGGATTGAGTTTTAAAACAAATATGGGAATTAATTTATGGCAGGCGTATAATTATTCAACTCAAAAAAATATGGATTTAATAAAATTATCTATAATTGAAGGTTTAAGTTTGTTTGAAGATATATTTGGTTTTAAATCGCTTTCAACCATAGCGCCATCTGGTGTTTGGAATAATGAAATTGAAGAAGTATGGTCTAATTTAGGAGTTAAATATATACAATCTTTTGTAGTTCAAAAAGAAAGTAAACCAATGAGAGGGCAGTTAAAATCGGTTTTTCATTATACAGGGCAAAAAAGTAAAAATGGGTTGATGTATTTGGTCAGGAATTGTTTTTTTGAACCTTCAACAAATCAAAATAATGATTGGGTGAAAATTTGTTTTAATCAAATTCGTTTTGCTTTTTTTTTTAATAAACCTGCTGTTATATCCATGCATCGAATTAATTTTTCTGGTGATATTGACAAAAAAAGAAGAGATGTTAGTTTAAATAATTTCGAGATTCTATTGTCAAAAATAGTTGCAAAATGGCCAGATATAAAATTTATGAGTTCGGATGAATTAGGGGAATTAATATCAAATAAAAACATTAAACTAGTAAAATAATAAATTAACTTTATATGTGTGGAATTGTAGGTTTTATTGATTTTAAAAGAGTTTCTAATAAAAAAATTCTGGACAAAATGGTTGCAACTATCCATCACAGAGGTCCCGACGGTCAAGGTGCTGAAATATATAATATTGGAAGTACTCTTATTGGTTTTGGTCATACACGTTTAAGTATTATTGATTTAAGTGAGGGTGGGCATCAACCTATGCACTTTCAAAATTACACTATCTTGTTGAATGGCGAAATTTATAATTATAAAGAGATTAGAATTAATTTAGAAAAAGAAGGCTGTTCATTTATATCCAACTCAGATACAGAAGTGGTCTTGAAAGCTTTTATTCATTGGGGAAAGGATTGTGTGAATAGGTTTATAGGAATGTTCGTTTTTGTAATTTTAGATCACTTCGGACAAAAAATATTTTTTTGTAGAGACAGAGCCGGAGTTAAACCACTGTATATCTATGAAGATAATGATTTGTTTCTATTTGGTTCCGAATTAAAAGCATTTCATCAGCATCCTTCCTTCACAAAAGAAATAGATTTATCTTCTTTATCTTTTTATTTGAGACATGGTTATGTAAAAGGACCTAATTCTATTTATAAAAATACTGCTAAATTGAAACCAGGTCATTGGCTTGAGGTTGATTTAATAACTAAAAGAAAGACGGAGAACTGTTATTGGGATATTGTGAAAATTTATCAACAGCCTATTCTAAATATTGATTATCAAGATGCTAAACAAGAAACGGAAAAATTATTGCAATCTGCTTGTGAATATAGAATGGTTTCCGATGTACCTGTGGGTATTTTTTTGAGCGGTGGTTATGACAGTTCTTGTGTAACTGCAATGTTGCAAAAAAATAGAACTGAAAAACTTAAAACCTTTACTATTGGTTTCCCTGATGGTGTAAATGAAGCTCCTTTTGCAACAGAAATAGCTAAATATCTAGGAACTGAACATACTTCATTTGATTGTAGTACTAAAGAAGCACAAGAAATAATTCCACAATTAGCTTATTATTACGATGAACCTTGTGCTGATATTTCTACTATTCCTACTATGCTAGTTAGTAAATTAGCTAGAAAAAAAGTTACGGTTGCACTTTCAGCCGACGGTGGAGATGAGGTTTTTGCAGGATATAATGGGTATGTTTTGAATATTGCTCGATGGAATAAAATCAATTCGGTCCCTAATGTAATGCAGCCTATATTAGGGGATGTAATAAATTTTACGTCTAATTTTATTTCTAAAGATAAAGTACAATTATTACATAAATTAAATGGATTGGCTAAAGTATATAAGGCAGATTTTAATGAAAAAATTAGTGTTTTTTCATTAAACAGTACTAGAACACCAGACACTATTGTAAATGACTTGATGTCAACCAATGAAAATATGCAAAAAGGAGAATACATCAATGGAATGAATGGGTTATTAGGGACATTTCAATATTTAGATTTTACATCAACTTTAACAGATTTGTTGTTAACTAAAGTCGATAGAGCAACGATGTCAGTAGGATTAGAAGGCAGAGAGCCTCTATTAGATCATCGAATATTAGAATTTGCTAGTCAATTACCGGATGGTTTTAAGCATAATGGAACTAAAGGAAAATTAATTTTAAAAGATATTGTTCATCAATATATTCCTGAATCAATTATGGATCGTCCTAAAATGGGTTTCGATTTGCCAATTTTCACTTGGTTAAAAAATGATTTGAATTATTTAGTTGAAGAATATTTAAGTGAAGAGGAATTAAATAAACACAAATTGTTTAATTATAATTCTGTAAAGCAAATTGTTTACTTATTTAATGAAGATAAATTAGTTTATAAAGATATTATTTGGCGATTAATCCATTTTCAAATGTGGTACAACCAATGGCAAATAAAAAAATAAATTATATTATGAATATACGTTACGGTAAAGCTTTTAAAATTCCAAGAAAAATATTAAAACATTTGCTAAGTTCATTATATCCTGTTGTAATTAAGTTTTTCCCATTACCAAAGGTTAAATCTATTGACGAAACATTAGATAAAATAAGTAATGATAAAGTGAGTATTTGCCGTTTTGGAGATGGTGAATTCTTATACATAATAGATAAATTGAATTTGCCTTTCCAGAATTACGTCCCAAAATTAAGAGAAAAAATGATAGAAATATTAAATTCTAATAATCCAAATATAATTATTGGGTTACCTATCGGCTATTATAGTTTAGAAAACTTAAAGTTGGAGGCTAAAACAACTTGGCGCTCACAAATTAGTTGGATATATCCTAGATTAAAAAAATATTTACCCGAAGGAAAAATTTTCTATAATGCCAGCATGACTCGTTTGTATATTGATTATAAAGATACTTCAAAAAGTGCAGGTTATTTTGAAAAAGTAATGAAAATATGGGAAGGTCGATCGGTTGTGCTTTTGGAAGGCGATAAAAGTAGATTAGGGGTTGGAAATGATTTATTTGTAAAAACAATAAAAGTGGAGCGTATTTTAGCTCCTGCACACAATGCTTATGATAAGATAAATGAATTAATGAAGGAAGCATTAAAGCAACCAAAAGAGAAACTTATTCTAATTGCTATGGGGCCTACAGCAAAAGTTTTAGCCTACGAATTGGCATTACAAGGTTATCAAGCGGTAGATATAGGGAATGTAGATGTAGAATATGAATGGTATTTGAGAGGCGCTACTTCTAAAACAAAGATTCCAGGTAAATATACTAGCGAGGCTGCTGGTGGAAGAATTGTTGAGGTCTCTAATGACGAAGCTTACAATGCGCAAATTATAAAAAATTTAGCTTAATGAATCCTAAAAAAATTCTTATTGTTGGCCCCTGTTTAAGTATGGGTGGGATGGAAAGGGCATCGGTAAATATCGCCAATGAACTTTCTTTAATAGGATACCAGGTTGTGTATGTATCAATTTTTAAAAAAGTTCCTTTTTTCAATTTAAATCCAGATGTAATTTTTGAAGAGCCAACTGATGGCTCGAATGTATATTCTCTAAATATATTGAAAACAATAAAAAGAATTCGAAAAAGTGTTAAGAATAATCAACCAGATTCCATTTTAGCATTTAATAAATTTTATGCTGCGCTAACTGCATTTGCTATAATTGGAATTTATGTCCCTTTTTTTATTTCAGAACGATCAAGTCCTCTTTTTAAATGGTCAGCTAAAATAGCATTTATAAATAGAATAGCATTTTTCCTGAAACCACCTACTGGAATAATGGCACAAACAAGAATAGCAGCACAAATACAAAAAAAACGGTATTTAAAATCTAAAATTCAAGTCATTCCTAATATTGTGCGAGAAGTGAAATTATATCCAGAAACTTCAAGAGAACCTTTTATTTTAGCAGTTGGAAGATTAAATGATACCTTAAAAGGATTTGACCGTTTGTTAGAGGCTATGACTATTAGTAAAACGAATTGGCCTTTATATTTAGCAGGGGGTGAGGCTACTTCTGATGATAAACTTAACTCAATAATTAAAAATAACAGTTTGGGGGAACGAATTCATTTTCTTGGAAAAGTATTGGATATGGATTCCTTATATTCTAGAGCCGGAATGTTTGTGATTCCTTCTCGAAGCGAAGGTTTTCCTAATGCTTTAGTTGAAGCGATGGCGGCAGGAATGGCTTGTATTGCCTTTGATTTTGTTGCGGGTCCCGAAGATATTATTGAAAATAATGTAAATGGGATTCTAATTCCTAATGGAGATATTCAAGCATTAGCGGATGCAATGGACACTCTCATTTTAAATGCTGAAAAACGAACTCAATTAGAAAACAACGCTTTAATTGTTAGGGAAACGTATAAAGCAGAAAAAATTGCAAAAAGGATTTCACAATTTATTTTATCTGAAAAAATATAATGACAAAACAGCCATTAGTAAGTATAATAGTCCCTGTGTATAATGTTGAAAAGTATCTTTCACAATGTATAGATAGTTTGATTAATCAGACGTATTCTAATCTTGAAATCATTCTAATTAATGATGGTTCAACAGATAGTTCTTTGTTAATTTGTAAAAAATATGCTTTTGAGGATACTAGAATTCAAATTGTAGATCAAGAGAATAAAGGTTTGTCAGAAGCTAGAAATATAGGAATAGATATTGCTAAAGGGAAATATGTTAGTTTTCTAGATTCCGATGATTGGTTGGAATTGTTAACTTTCGAAAAAACCGTAGTAATAGCAGAAAAAAACCAATATGATTTAGTTTTTTGGCAGTTCATTAAAGAATTTGATGACAAAAACATACCTTATAAGGGAGTTTTTAGACAGGATACTTTTTTTGAAGAAGCTTCTTTACTTATGCTTCACAGAAGAATTGCAGGCCCCTTGAACGAAGAAATGAAGAATCCACAATATATTGATTCCTATGTTTCAGCATGGGGTAAATTATATTCTTTAGCCATTATTAAAAAAAATAATTTACGATTTGTAGATACTAAAATTATAGGTTCGGAGGATATTCTATTTAGTTTTCAATATTTTGGTTTGATTAAAAATGCATTTTATTTAAATGAACATTTATTGCATTATAGAAAAGATAATCCAACTTCTTTAACTAAAACTCATGGAGCGACATTATTTCCAAGATTCTGTAATTTATTTGAATATATGAATCAGGAGATTCAAATTAATAATCTTGATGAAACTTATAAAAAAGCCTTAAATAATAGAATAGGTATATCCATGATGAATATAGGGTTAAGTGAAGTTAGCCCCAAAATTGATTCTACTATTTATAAAAGAGTTAAAGCTATTGCGTCACATTTAAATAATGAGAAGTTTAAAAATGCTTATGCTACTTTTGATTTTTTTAATCTTAAACCACATTGGTTTGTATATTATTATTTATGTAAAATACGCTTTGCTCTAGGAGTTTATATGACTTTGCTATTAATGCGTTCTTTCACTAATAAATAAATTTTTTAAAGTAAATAAAAATCTTTTATATAACAATTTATGTGTGGAATAGTAGGTAAAATAAGTTTCAAAGAAGCCATTCAAGAAATTGACATAAAAAGGCTATGCGATAGGTTAATTACAAGAGGGCCAGATGCAGAAGGTTTTTTTGTACATCAACAAGTTGGACTTGGTCACAGAAGACTGTCAATTATTGACATAGAAACAGGAGCGCAACCCATGATAAGTGATGATAACGATTGTGTTCTGGTATTTAATGGGGAAATTTATAATTTTATTGAATTAAGAGAGCAATTGACCAATTTGGGCTTAAATTTTACTTCGCAAAGTGATACTGAAGTAATTTTGAAAGCGTATCAAGCTTTTGGAATTAACAAAACCTTAAATTTGTTGGAGGGTATGTTTGCCTTCGCCTTATACGATAAAACATCAAAAACAATTTATTTGGCTAGAGATAAATTCGGTGAAAAACCGCTTTATTATATAAATAATGGCAATTCTTTTATTTTTGCATCAGAATTAAAAGCTTTAGAGGCTGAAATAGGTGATAATAAAATTGATAAGGAAGCATTGAATTTATTTTTTTCCTTAACCTATATTCCTGCTCCAAGAACAATTTATGAAGAGGTAAAAAAACTAATGCCTGCTACTTGTTTGCAGATTAGTCTTGATAAGGGTATTACCGATTTTGTATATTATGACTTACTAACTGAAATAAAAGACAAACCTCAATATACTGATTTTGAGCAGGCTAAAATAGTACTTAAGGAATTGTTAATTTCATCGACAAAAAAAAGAATGATTTCTGATGTCCCGATAGGTGCTTTTTTAAGTGGAGGTATAGATTCAAGTATCATTGCTACAATAATGGCAAAGGAAAATAAGGAACCAATTAATACTTTTTCTATAGGTTTTATAGAGAAAGAATATGATGAAAGTGAGAGAGCGGCAATTGTAGTTAAAAAAATACAATCCAATCATTTTTTACAATTTTTAGATTATAATGATGTTGTGGCAGATATTGATGCCATAATTGCTTATTATGATGAACCTTTCGGAGATTCTTCTGCAATCCCTTCAAATTATGTAGCTAAATTAGCGCGGGAAAAAGTAACAGTAGCTCTCACAGGGGACTGTGCCGACGAATTATTTGGTGGATATGAAAAATATTTGGCACAATATTATATTGCTAAATACAATTCATTGCCAAAATTCATTAGAGTAATTATAAAAAACTGTGTAAATAATACACCACACAACAGACTAACTAATAGAATTTTAAGAAGACTTAAAAAAGTAATTAATAATGCTGATTTGAGTAGTTTTGATTTGCATTATGAAATGATGTGTCTTGGAGTAAATGATTTTGAAAGACTAAATCTTTTTAAAACGGATTATTTCACTAATGTTAAGCCAATAATAAAGGAACGATTTCAAAAATTTGAAAAGGGTTCTGAGGAAGAAAAAGGCTATTATACAGATTTAACCACCGTTCTCGAAGGTGATATGTTAGTAAAAGTGGATAGGATTTGCATGAAGAATTCTCTTGAAGCAAGAGTACCATTCTTAGATTCTAAAATAGTGGAGTTTGCCTATCAAATCCCTTTGAATTATAAAATTAAAGGAAATAATAAAAAATATATTCTTAAAGAAACGTTTAAAAAATATCTTCCGGAAGCAACCATTAACTATAAAAAACAAGGTTTTGGTGTTCCAGTTGATTATTGGCTAAAAAACCAATTAAAAGATGAACTTATTTCTTTAATGGAGCCTGATTTTATAAACAATCAAGGTATTTTTAATTATTCAACCATTAATAATTGGTTTGAAGAACACGTATCTGGAAAAGAAAATCATAAAGGAAAACTTTGGAATTTTTATGTGTTTCAGAAATGGTATAAGAGTAAAATGATATGAAACATAAAATCCTTAGGATAGCAACTGTACCTATTTATATGAATATTGTTTTAAAAGGACAGTTAAAATACCTTAACCAGTTTTACAATGTAATTGCAGCTACTAGTTATGACCAAAAACATTTTAATGAAATTCAAATGCGGGAGGGAGTTGCTACTCATAAAGTTGATTTGTGTAGAACTATAAAACCCTTTGAAGATTTAAAAGCCTTGTTTCAATTGATTCAATTGATTAGAAATGAGAAGCCAATTTTGATACATACTCATACACCTAAAGCCGGATTGTTGGGAATGCTTGCTGGATTAATAATGAGAGTACCAATAAGAATCCATACCGTTACAGGAATGCCATTGATGGGCGCAACTGGTTTGAAACGTAAGTTACTTATAGTTATAGAAAAATTGACTTATGCCATGGCAACTATGGTTTATCCCAATTCACATGCCCTTAAAGATTATATCCAAGAAAATAATTTTGTTAAAAAAACAAAACTTAAAGTATTGTCTAATGGCAGTACTAACGGTGTAGATACAGTTATTTTTGACCCTATTCAATTAGATTCAAAAAAGAATTTAAGATTGTTTTACAAAATTGAAGATGATGCCTTTGTTTTTTTATTTGTTGGAAGAATTGCTAAAGAAAAAGGAATTGAGGAGTTGGTTTTATCTTTAGTTAACTTAACAAAGCAGTATCCTGAAAATAAAATAAAATTATTGTTAATAGGTACTTTTGAACGTCAGCATGGCTCATTGCCAATACAAACGGAACTATTTATAGAAAAACATCTTGATATTATAACTCTAGGTCGTTTTGATGATGTGCGTCCATTTTATAAATTATCAGATGTTTTTGTTTTGCCAAGTTATCGAGAAGGTTTTCCAAATTCAGTTTTAGAAGCTGGAGCAATGGGCTTGCCTTCAATAGTTACAGACATAAATGGTTGCAATGAAATTATCACTAATAATAGCAATGGATATATTGTCCCTGTTCAAGATGAAAAAGCATTATACCTTGCAATGGAAGAAATGTTGTTGCAGAGTGAAAAATTAGAAAAAATGGGTAATATTTCTAGGGAAATTATTTGTAAACGATATGGCCGTCAATATATTTTAGAATCATTAAAGTTAGAATACGATTTTTTACTGACTAATACTAAAAACACAAATGAATAAATTAAAAAAAATAATAGCAGGTCATATAAAAAACATACCAGGTTGGACTACTGATAGAAAAATTGTTGTTTTTTCAGTAGATGATTATGGAAATGTTAGAAATGCTTCACAAAAAGCAAGAGAGAACTTAGCAAAATCAGGAGTAATGATTAATTGGTCTCGGTTTGATCAATTGGATGGATTAGACACAGCGGATGACTTGGCAGCCTTATTTGATGTCTTAACTTCTGTGAAAGATAAAAATGAAAGATCAGCTGTATTTACTCCTTATGCCAATTGTGCAAACATTGATTTTGATGCAGTTATTATTAATAATTATGATGAATATAGATATGAATTACTTCCCGAAACTTTAAATAAGTTGCCTGGTTATGAAGGTACTTGGAAAATGTGGCAAGAAGGTATAAATCAAAAAATATTTATTCCCCAATTTCATGGAAGAGAGCATTTAAATATTAAATTATTTAATGAAATGTTATTAAAAAAAGACCCAATGCTTTTGTCCTGCATTGAAAATAAATCATATTCAGGACTCCCCCTAAATTATTATAAAACAATTCATTATAATGAAGCCTATTGTTTCGATAAATTTGAGGAGAATAAAGATTTAGCAATTATATTAAGTGATGGTTTACTTGCTTTTGAAAAAGTGTTTGGTTATAAAGCTACTAATTTTAATGCTCCTGGGGCTTATGAGCATGAGATTTTAGAAAAAGTCATGTCTGAATATGGTGTTAAATATATAGATAGCATAGTTATTAAAAAGGAACATCAGGGAAATGAAATCTATAAAAATAAATTTCGTTATGTGGGAAAAATGAATAAATATGGACAGTATTATTTAATCCGAAATTGCGTGTTTGAACCTAATTTAGTAAAACCAGATGAAGCAATTGCGTCTTGTTTGAAAGAAATTGAAACCGCTTTTTTTTGGAACAAACCGGCGAATATTAGTTCTCATCGGGTTAATTTTACAGGAACAATTCAGGAAGTAAACCGTACAAAAGGTATTAATGCCCTTAGAAATTTATTAAAAGCTATCGTTGTAAAATGGCCTGATGTGGAGTTTATGGCAGCAAATGAATTGGGAGATTTAATTTCTTTAAGTAAAAATTAACAGTTATGAATTTTAGAAAAATTATTTTTTATATTAATGATGCAATTAGAGGAGGTATAATTTCTAAACATCTTGAAGACATTGATTGTATTGTTAAAGCCCCATTTTCAGTTAGTTCAAAAAGCAAAACTGAACATAGAAAAAATGAATTATTTCATCATGCAGTAAATAACGTTGCGTTTTATAGAAATAATTTGGCAGATAAAAAATTGACTTTGGACTCATTTCCAATAATTAACAAAAACATTATTCGAAATTCAATTGATGAATTTATAACTGATGGAGTTGATAAGAATTCATTATTTAGATTAGTAACTAGTGGATCAACTGGTACCCCATTTAGTGTATTTCAAGATTTTAAAAAAAAATCAAGGAATACTGCTGATACAATTTATTTTGGGAAATTAGCTGGTTTTGAAATAGGAATACAATTAAATTATTTAAAAATTTGGACAAATGTTAATAAAAAAACCAATATTCAAGCTTGGTTAGAAAATATTGAGCCAATTGATGTAACTCAACTTTCAGACCATGAAATTCAAAAACTAGTATCTAAATTCAAAAAATATTCAACACCCATTGCTTTTTTAGGGTACTCATCAGCTTTGGAGTCAATTTGTAATTTTTTAGAAAGGAACGAACCAAATTCGCAAATTAAAAATGTTACTGGAATCATTGCAACTTCAGAAGGAATAAGCCAATATGCAAAAGCAGCTCTTTTTGATTTCTTTGGGAAACATCCAGTTTCTAGATATTCTAATGTGGAAAATGGAATTTTGGCTCAACAATTGTCGGATGGTTCAGATACTTTTATAATAAATTGGGCTAGTTATAATATAGAAATTTTAGAAATTGATACCAATAATGCAGTATCTATAGGTGAGTCAGGAAGAATTGTAATAACCGATTATTTCAATTATGCAATGCCAATTATTAGGTATGACACTGGTGATATTGGAACTGTTGATTGGGATAAAAATAAAGAAAAACTTGTTTTAACCAAGGTGGAAGGGCGAAAAATGGATATGGTTTTTAATACTTCAGGCAATCTAGTTTCTTCATTTACAATAACTAATAATATGTGGTTGTATGATGAAATAAAACAATATCAATTTCTTCAATTGGATAAAACAAACTATTTATTTAAGCTTAATTTGAAGGGAAAATTTCAAAGAGAAGAAGAGCTTATTTCTGAATTTAAAAAATATTTTGGGATAGACGCAATTATAAAAGTAGAATATGTTGATGAAATCCCATTACTAAATTCAGGAAAACGGAAAAAAGTAATTAACGTAATGAATCTAGCTCCAAAATGAAAATTTATAAGATATACTTAAAAAGACTTCTAGATTTCTTGACTGCTTTATTAATACTTTTGGTATTAGCGCCAGTTCTAATAATAAGTATTTTAATTTTGGTTTTTAAAAATAAAGGAAAAGTATTTTTCTTTCAAGAGCGACCAGGTATAAATCAAAAACCTTTTAATATCATAAAGTTAAAAACAATGACTGATAAAAGAGATATCAATGGATTATTACTTCCTGATATACAAAGAATGACTAAAGCCGGCTCAATTATGAGAAAATTGTCTTTGGATGAGTTACCTCAGTTAATAAATGTATTAAAAGGTGAAATGAGCTTGGTTGGGCCAAGACCATTACTTTTTAAATATATTTCTTTATATTCTCCTGAGCAGTTACGGCGTCACGAAGTACGTCCAGGTATGACGGGTTGGGCTCAAATAAATGGTAGAAATTCAATTTCGTGGACAAAAAAATTTAATTTGGATGTTTATTATGTAGATAATCTAAGTTTCTTTCTAGATATAAAAATCTTATGGATGACTTTTCTTAAAGTTGTTAAAAGTGAAGGGGTAAACCAAACGGCAGAGCGTCCGATGGAAGCATTTAATGGAAATAATTAAAAATATGAAAATATTGATAACAGGTATTGGTGGCCCCACTCCTAAAGGAATTGCTAAAAGTATTAAAGAAGCTTATCCAAATGCTTATATAGTTGGCGTAGATGCAAATAAATTTGCTCCTGGTCATTATTGCGGATTCCCTTTTGATAAAACTTATTTGGTGCCAAATGCAACTACAGATGAAACTCTCTATGTTGAAAAAATGAATGACATAATTCAAAAAGAAGCAATTCAATATGCTTTTGTTGTACCTGAGACGGAAGTGTTAATTTGGAGTAAACTTAAAGAGGAGTCCAAAATGCCTTGTGATTCATTAATCCCAAATGCAAAAGTGGCAACTTTTATTTTTGATAAATTAAATGTTGCTAATATTCTTTTAGAGCATTGTTTAACTCCGCTAACATTAAATATAACTGATTATTCTATTGTAAATTTAGAAATAATAGGAAGCCAATTAAACTATCCATATTGGGTAAGAGTAAATAAGTCGGCTGGTGCTATTGGAGCTTTAAAAATCAATTCAATTGATGATATTATTAATTGGACAAAATTCAATGGTAATGAAGATGGACTTATTGCAAGTACTTATTTACCTGGAAAAAACTATGCTTGTAAATTGCTTTATAAAGAAGGAAAGCTGATTGTATCGGCAGCAGCTGAAAGAATAGAATATTTATTGGCAAATGCTGCACCGTCCAAAATTTCAGGAATGTGTTCAAGAGGTAAATTGATTAACAATATTGAACTTTTCGATAGTTCAGTATTAGCATTAGAGATAATTTTCAAAAAATATAAACTTCCCATAGAGGGAATGTTTACAGTCGATTTTAAAGAAGATATTAATGGAATTCCAAAGATAACTGAAATAAACATTAGACATGTTTCTTTTACGAATGCATTTGCTTTGGCGGGAGTTAATTTTGCAGAAAAAACAATTGAAGCATTTGTGTACAATAAAAAAATTAATTTAGGATATCAAATCTTTAAAGAAGAGTATAATTTTTTAAGAGGTGTTGATAATGAACTGATTATTTTTTCTGAAAATGATATTATTGACTAAGAACTGCAAAAAAATAGAAAATGAATCAGTTTATAATACTCTAATAGATAATTATTTACATTTAAGTTCTATTTTATTGTAAAACTTCTGAAATTATTATTAAATGGATACAAAAAGAATTATTGATGTATTATTTTCAATTATTTTAATATTATTACTAATTATTTTTCTTATTTTAATTTTTTTTATTTGTTCTTTAAATATTAATTCAAATGGTTTATTTAAACAAGTTAGAGTTGGCCAATTTGGAAAGTCATTCGAGATATATAAGTTTAAAACCATAAACCCAATTTCAGGAAAAATATCTAATATTGGACAATTTTTAAGAAAATATAAGATTGACGAACTACCTCAATTAATTAATATTTTGATTGGAAATATGAGTTTTGTAGGGCCTCGTCCTGATATTTCTGGTTATTATGATTTGTTGGAGGGTGAAAACAGGAAAATTCTAGAATTAAAACCTGGATTAACGAGTTTAGCAAGTATAAAATACTCTAATGAAGAAAAAATACTAAGTACTCAAGAAAACCCTCAGCTTTACAATGACACTATTATTTTTCCAGATAAAATCCGAATGAATTTGGATTATTATTATAATCATTCTATTTTTGGAGATATAAAAATTATAATAAAAACAATATTTAGATAATATGCAAGATTCAAAAATATGGCTTTCTTCTCCACATATGGGAGGAACGGAGTTGGAATTTATTAACGAAGCTTTTGATTCAAATTGGGTCGCTCCTTTGGGGCCAAATGTAAATGGATTTGAAATAGATTTAGAAAGGTATTTAAATAAAGATGTTTTTGTAGGTGCTTTGAGTTCTGGAACAGCTGCAATACATTTAGGTCTTGTCATTCTTGGTGTTAAGGCTGGCGATGAAGTTATTTGTCAAAGTTTTACTTTTTCTGCTTCAGCAAATCCAATTTTGTATCAAGGTGCAACACCTATTTTTGTAGATAGTGAAAGCAATACTTGGAATATGTGCCCTATTGCTTTAGAAGAAGCAATTGTAGATCGAATTTCAAAAGGTAAAAAGCCAAAAGCAATTATTGCAGTTCATTTATACGGAATGCCATTCAATGCAGATGCTATTTTGGCAGTCACTAATAAATATGAAATACCTGTTATAGAAGATAGTGCGGAAGCTTTAGGAAGTTCTTTTAAAGGACAAAAATGCGGAACTTTTGGAACAATTGGAGTTTTATCATTTAATGGAAATAAAATCATCACGACTTCAGGAGGAGGAGCTTTAGTTGCAAATACGAAAGAAATTAAAGATAAAGCAGTGTTTTTTGCTACTCAATCTCGTGATAATGCACCTCATTATCAACATTCAGAAATTGGGTACAACTATAGAATGAGTAATATTTGTGCTGGAATCGGTCGAGGACAAATGCAAGTGCTGGATAGTCATGTGAATCTTAGAAGGGATATGAATCAATTTTACTTGGATTATTTCAAAAATATTGAAGGGGTAACAGTATTTACAGAGCCAAATTTAGAATATTTTTCTAATCATTGGTTATCTGCTATTATAGTTAACCCTGAAAAATTGAATGGAAAAACTAGGGAGGATTTAAGACTTGCATTAGAACACGCGAATATTGAGAGCAGACCACTATGGAAACCGATGCATTTGCAACCAGTATTTGAAAAATATCCTTATTATGGAGGAAAAGTAGCTGAAAAATTATTTGAGTTTGGACTATGTTTGCCGTCAGGTTCAAATACAACAGTTCAAAATAAGGAAAGAATCAATAAAGTATTTAATACTTTTTTTAAATAATAAATTTGATTTTTGAACTATTATTACGCACTTAAATATTAATTTTAAATAAAAAATAGAATGTTAAATAACAATTAATTTATTAATGAATAAAACATCAAATTTTAAAATAAAAACAAACAACTTTTTTCAGAATATTAAAGTAAAAGATTATTTTACAAATATGGATTATCTACCAAGATGGATAATTTTTTGTATCGATATTTCTATAGTTATTTTCGTGAATATTTTCTCATATTGGTTGTTTAGATTTCTACACATTTCGTTTTATAATACTCTAAATCCAATTTTACGATATGGTTTAGTAGTACTCATAAATGGTTTTTTCTTTTTATACTTTAAAACGTATTCCGGAATATTAAGACATTCCACCTTTATTGATGGGATAAAACTATTGTATGCAACAATGTATTCTTTTGTAATATTAGTACTAATTAATTATTCTACTTTTTTTATTACTGGAAAAAAAATATTTGTAATTCCAGCATTATTTATCAATTTAGCAATAACATTTTCAGTATTGTTTTTATTTAGAATCTTTGTGAAGTTTGTTTTTGAAAATTTTATGGTAGAGAAAAACAAATCAAAATTAATTAATACCCTAATTTATGGCGCGGATGCAAATGCCATTTCAGTAGTAAATGCTTTAAATTCCGAAAAGCCATTAAAATTTAAAGTTCTCGGTTTTATTGATAAAGACAATCAAAACACATCAAAAAGAATTTTAGATGTGCCAATTTTAAATTCTAAAAGAAAAATTTCAATAATAATGCGTTCAGTAAGTGCTGAAGCTCTAATTATTTCAGATAAAAGTTTAAACAAACAGCAAAAATTAGATATAGTTGAAGAATGTTTGGAGTATAATTTCAAAGTATTTACAGTGCCTTCTATTGCTAATTGGGAAGATAAAAAAGAAATTGCAAATAAAGTAACCAATTTTAAAATTGAGGACTTGTTAGAGCGTAATCCAATAGTGTTGGATACTAAATTAATATCAAAACAGTTAAAAAACAAAACAATATTAATTACTGGAGCAGCAGGTTCAATTGGTAGTGAAATTGCGAGACAAGTTATTAATTTCAATCCTAAAAAAATCATTATTTTAGATCAAGCAGAAACTCCTCTGCATCATTTAAAATTAGAAATGGATAAATTAATTACTGAAATAAAAATTAAAACAGTAATATGTGATATAAGAAATAAAGAGGCATTGAATCAGGTTTTTATTAAATATAAACCCCAAGTTGTTTTTCATGCAGCTGCTTATAAACACGTTCCTTTAATGGAAGAGAATCCAGCACAAGCAATTTTTGTAAATGTAATGGGTACTAAAAACACTACAGATTTGTCTGTTGAACACGGTGTAGAAAGTTTTGTTATGATTTCAACGGATAAGGCTGTGAATCCCAGTAATGTAATGGGAGCAAGCAAAAGAATAGCTGAAAAATACGTGCAATCTTTATTTTTTAATTCAAATTCTGATGACAAAACTACTAAATTTATTACCACTCGTTTTGGAAATGTATTAGGTTCTAATGGTTCTGTTGTACCATTATTTAAAAATCAAATTGCTTCAGGCGGACCAGTAACAATTACGCATCCCGATATTATTCGCTATTTCATGACCATTCCAGAAGCCTGTCAGTTGGTATTAGAAGCAGGTTCAATGGGTAATGGCGGTGAAATTTTCATCTTTGATATGGGAAAACCAGTTAAAATTATTGATTTGGCAAATAAGATGATTCGACTTGCAGGGTTGATTCCAGATAAAGATATTGAAATAAAAATCGTAGGTTTGCGCCCAGGAGAGAAATTATATGAGGAATTATTAAATGATACTTCCAAAACATTGCCTACTCATCATGAAAAAATTATGATTGCAGAGGATTTAAAAGATGATTTTGAATCATTAATTAAAGAAATCACAGAATTAATTGAAATAGCACATACCTATAGAAGTGATGAAATTGTTTCTAAAATGAAATTAATAGTGCCAGAATTTAAAAGTATGAATTCTGATTTTGAATCATTAGATAATTAGTCAAAAATAAATTGAATTTTTAATAAAAATAGAATATGAAAAATAATTTTTTTAAAAACATAACTGTAATTTCGGTAATCATATTACTAAGTAGTTCATGTGTGTCTAAAAAAAATGTTGTCTATCTTCAACAAGGTGTTACTGAAAATAAAGAAGATAAAGAAAGTAAAAGTTTAAATTATGAACCTGTACTTCAAGTTGATGATGTTTTACTTATTGTTGTTTCGGCAGAAAATCCAGAAGTCGCAATTCCATACAATCTTAACATAACGCCATTGCAAGGGACAATTTTAAATGCAGTAAGCCCATATAGTTTACAGTCCTATTTAATAGATAAGGATGGGAATATTGATTTTCCAATATTAGGTAAAATAAAACTTGGTGGTTTGACAAGGATAGATGCGATACAAAAAATAAAAATTCTTTTAGAACCCCATTTAAAAGATCCAAGTGTTAATTTAAGGATTCTTAACTTTAAAATATCAGTAATAGGTGAGGTTGCACGACCTGGAAGTTACCCTATTCAAAGTGAGAGAATAACTTTGCTTGAGGCTTTAAGTTTAGCTGGAGATCTTACTATTTACGGAAATAGAAACTCTATATTGATTATTCGAGAAAAAGAGGGTATGAAAACAATTGAAAAAGTTGATATAACTAAAAGAGATTTTATTAATTCCCCGTATTATTACTTGTGTCAAAATGATCAGATCTATGTGGAGCCTAATAAAACTAAAGTAAATGCCTCAGTAATTGGACCGGATGTTACAGTTGCTTTTTCAGCGCTTTCCATTTTAGTAACTATTTTAGCGTTGACCATAAAATTTAAATAATAGTAAAACTTTAATATGAAAATAAGTAAACTTTCAGAAATTGATTCAGAAAATAATTTTAATCTTGGCGAAATATTTTTTAAATATTTAAATTATTGGTTATGGTTTGCGTTAAGTATAATTATTTCAATAACTATTACTTTTTTTTATCTCAGGTATTCCATTCCTCAATATAAAGCAACCACAACCATACTGGTGAAGGATGATAAAAAAGGAGGTATATCCAGTGAACTTGCAGAATTCTCAGATTTAGGAATGGTTCCAGGAGTCAAAAGTAATGTGGATAATGAAGTTGAGATTTTAAAATCACGTACGCTAATAGAATCCGTTGTTAGAGACTTAAATTTAAATGTTTTTTATTTTAATATTGGTTTGATTAAGATGGGTGAGTTGTATAAAAGTTCTCCTATTCAAATAATATATTCCAATACCAATGAACTGTTTTATAAAGCAAATCATTCTTTTCAAGTGAAATATATTAGCTCTTCACAATTTAATTTTTTAGATAATAATGGAAATTCAATTGGAATATATAAGTATGGACAAGAAATAATTAGAAAAGAGGCTAAATATGTAATTTTCAAAAGTGATAAATTAACTTTTAAAGATTTTGGTATTATGGCGATCAAAATCAATTCAATTGAAGGTGTTGTAGGTTCTTTTAAAGGAAGTTTAGAAGTCATTCCATTTAGTAAAACTACAAGTGTAGCAAACTTATCAATAGTTAATGCAGTTCCTGAAAAAGCAGAAGATTTTTTAAACGCGTTGGTGTCAAATTACAATAAAGATGCAATTGAAGATAAAAATTATATATCTGAGAATACTGCAAAATTCATTGACCAACGAATTCAATTAATCACAAAAGAATTAGATGGAGTAGAGCGGGAAAATGAATTTTTTAAAAAATCAAATTCTTTGACTAATATAGCTGCTAATGCAGGTTTATTTATACAAAACGCTAGTGAATTGGAAAAAAAAGAATTGGATTTAGAAACCCAATTGAAAGTGGTGAATTCAATAATTGATTATGTTTCAAAAATTAATGCTTCAGATTTAATACCAGCAAATGTTTTAATAACGGATTTAAATGCAGCTGGTTTAATTGAAGAATATAATAAATTAGTTTTGGATAAATTGCGTTTATTGAAAAATGCGGGTATAAATAATACTTTTATTCAGGCGATTACTAAAAGAATAGCATCATTAAAAATTAATGTTCAAGCCAATTTGGCTCAACAAAAAAATGCTTTGACAATTAGTAGAGACGATCTAATCAGACAAAACGCTATATTAAGTGGTAAAATTGCTACAATTCCTTCTTTAGAGAGAGAATCACGTGCTTTAGGAAGACAGCAACAGGTTAAAGAAACATTGTATTTGTACTTATTGCAAAAAAGAGAGGAAACTGCTATTAAACTAGCAGTAACAGAACCAAATGCAAAAGTGATTGATATAGCAAAGGCTGAGAAAGTCCCAGTTTATCCAAAAAAGAATTTAATTTATTTAATAGCATTAGTTTTAGGACTTTTAGTTCCGTTTTTAGTTATTTATGTTTTAGATTTATTAGACACTAAAGTCAAGGGAAGATCTGATATTGAGAGTAGTTTGTCTATTCCATATATAGGTGATGTTCCGCATACGGACACCAATAGAGAAATTATCAATACTAATTCGAGATCTAATGTAGCAGAATCTCTTAGGATTATTCGTACTAATTTAGAGTTCATGTTAAATACTGTTCCTGATGGAGTAGCAAAAACTATTTTTCTAACTTCAACAGTACCAAAAGAAGGAAAAACTTTTGTTGCGGTGAATCTAGCGGGTACAATAGCACTCTCGGGTAAAAAAGTATTGCTTATCGGTATGGATATTAGAAATCCAAAATTGAATGATTATTTAGAACTAACCAACAGAGGGGTTACAAATTATTTGTCCTCAAAAGAGGAAAGTATTTTTGATTATATTGTGAAACAAAAAGATTTTGAAGAATTCTATATCCTTCCTGCAGGAGCAATTCCACCAAATCCAGCCGAATTGTTAATGACTGAAAAAGTTGACGATATGTTTGCTCAATTAAAGAAAGAGTATGATTACATCATTGTAGACACAGCTCCAGTAAGTTTGGTAACTGATACCTTAATTATCGCAAAACATGCAGATACTTTTGTATATGTTGTTCGTTCAAATTATCTAGATAGAAGAATGTTACGTGTTCCAGATACTCTTTACAATGAGAAAAAACTTTCTAACATGGCTATTTTATTGAACGACACTCAAACCAAAAAAGGATATGGTTATGGTTACGGTTATGGTTATGGTTATGGTTATGGTTATGGTTATGGTTATGGTTATGGTTATGGAGTAGAAGAGGTTAAGTTACCTTGGTACAAAACCATTCTTAAAAAGAAAGATAAAAAATAATAAATTCATTAACCAAAAAATCATTTCTCTAAGAAATGATTTTTTGGTTTAATTTATGATTGGTAATAGATTTTCTATAAATTTTGCAAATAATATTAATAAAAAATAGAATTGTTTTTCATGATTATAACTAACTTTTTATAATCTTTTACTATTACTTTTCTTGAAAAGGCTTCTATGTGATTTTTATGATGAATGTCTGAACCAGCAAAATCTATCATTTTATTTTCAAGAAGTTTTTGGGCATTAAGCGCCACTTCTTTTCCATAATACCCAACTGTAGATAGAAGATTAATTTGGAAATAGCAACCTGAATTTTTTAATTTTTTATACATTTCAAAATCGTTGTGATAAAAAGAATAACGCTCAGGATGTGCTAAAATCGGAGTGTATCCAGCAACCTGTAATTGAAAAATAATTTCAAATAATTGTATCGGAGGGTTCAAATAGGACATTTCAACTAATACATAGTTGTCTTTTAAAGTCAAGAGTGGTTTTGATTGAAAAAGTTCCATAAAGGAATGATCTAATAAATATTCAGAAGCTACTTTTAATTCTAATTTTGAAGTTAATTCAGGAAGTTCATTTACTATACTATTATGAGAAGATAGTATTTTTTCAGAAGTGTTTTCCCATACATGAGCCATTGTATGTGGAGTTGTGATTGATTTTGAAATTCCCAAATCAATCATCGACTGAAGTATAAAGGCGCTTTCGGCAACGTTTTTTGCACCGTCATCTAATCCATGTAAAAGATGAGAATGGATGTCTATATAACCCTCAGGTATAAGTTCAGATAATTTTGGTTTGCTTTTGAATATGGAAAACATTTTTTTTTACAAATATAAATAAAATTAAATCTAATTTCATTTAAGATTAATTAATAGTAGTACTATCAAACATTTAAAATTAAAACAAATTACTACATTTGTATAATGGAATTTTCATCGAAATTATTAGAATCAGCAGTAAACGAAATAGCACAGTTACCGGGTATTGGAAAGCGTACTGCTTTGAGATTGGTATTGCATTTATTGAAACAGCCTAAAGAACAAACCCTTTTTTTATCTCAGGCGTTAACCAATATGCGTGAAGAAATCCAATTTTGTGAAAGTTGTAATAATATTTCTGATATTTCGCGATGTGAAATTTGCTCTAATGCAAAAAGAAATCATAAAATAATATGTGTTGTAGAAGATGTGCGAGACGTTATGGCAATTGAAAATACGGGGCAATATAGAGGGATTTATCACGTTTTGGGGGGGAAGATTTCCCCAATGGATGGAGTAGGACCTAGTCAATTAAAAATTAATTCGCTTATTGAAAAGGTGAAATTAGGACATGTACAGGAACTAATATTTGCTTTGAGTTCCACTATGGAAGGGGATACGACTAATTTCTATATTTATAAACAAATTATGGAGTGCAACATTATTACCTCTACAATTGCTAGAGGAATTTCTGTAGGTGACGAATTAGAATATGCAGATGAAGTAACATTAGGGAGGAGTATTGTACAAAGGATTCCTTTTGAAAACACCTTTAAAAATAATTAAGGATTACGGTTTAATCTATTGTAGAACAAATATAAATACAGTTATAAAAATAGAACTAAATTAATGGAAATAACTAAAATTTGTTGCATCGGAGCGGGATATGTCGGTGGACCTACCATGGCCATAATTGCTCAAAAGTGTCCCCACATAAAAGTTACCGTTGTTGATTTAAATGCAGAAAGAATAGCAGCTTGGAATAATACAGATGTTGATGCTATTCCAATATACGAACCTGGATTGGGTGCAATTGTGGCGGAGGCTAGAGATAGAAATTTATTTTTCTCTACTGATGTTGATACCGCTATCGATGAGGCGCAGATGATATTTATATCGGTGAATACCCCGACAAAAACGTATGGTGCTGGTAAAGGTATGGCTGCAGATTTAAAATATATAGAACTTTGCGCCAGACAAATTGCTAAGATTGCTAAAAACGATAAAATTGTAGTTGAAAAATCAACGTTACCTGTCCGAACGGCTGAGGCATTAAAAAGCATTTTAGACAAAACCGGTAATGGAGTTAAATTTCAAATACTTTCCAATCCTGAATTTCTAGCAGAAGGAACTGCAGTTCAAGATTTATTAAATCCCGATCGCGTTTTGATTGGTGGGGATACTTCTGAAGAAGGGCAAATAGCCATTCAGAAATTGGTTTCGATTTATTCTAATTGGGTTCCTACAGCACAAATTTTGACAACCAATTTATGGTCGTCGGAATTGTCCAAACTTACGGCGAATGCTTTTTTAGCACAACGGATTTCGTCTATAAATGCCATGTCAGAATTGTGTGAGAAAACGGGTGCGGATGTAAATGAAGTTGCCAAAGCTATTGGAATGGACAGTAGAATTGGCTCTAAATTCTTGAAAGCCTCTGTTGGTTTTGGAGGTTCTTGTTTTCAAAAAGATATTTTGAACTTGGTTTACATTTCAAAATCATTTGGTTTAAATGAGGTTGCTGATTATTGGGAGCAAGTAATTATTATGAACGACCATCAAAAAGAGCGTTTTTCTAAGAATATTATTACGACGCTATACAATACAATTTCAGGTAAAAAAATTGCTTTTCTGGGCTGGGCTTTTAAAAAAGACACCAATGATACCAGAGAATCTGCCGCAATTTATGTAGCTGATTATTTATTGAATGAACAAGCAAATATAGCTGTTTATGATCCAAAAGTTCCTGAGAAAAAAATCCTATTCGACATGGATTATTTAGAAACACGCACATCAGAATTCAATAGAAATGGAATTACCGTTTTTGAGGATCCTTATGAAACTTGTAAAAATGCACATGCTATAGCAGTTTTAACGGAATGGGATGAATTCAATGGTTACGATTGGCAAAAAATATACAATGCTATGCAAAAACCAGCGTTTGTTTTTGACGGTAGAAATGTATTGGATAGAAAAAAACTCACAGAAATTGGGTTTGTTTATCAATGTATTGGTAGTTAATAAGGAAGTCGAAAGTTTTAAAGTCAAAAGTCTAGAAATAGTAAAAAACTATTAAAAATCAGTCATTTACAATGACTTTCATATTTTTAAATACGACACTTTATAACACTTACTACTTAATTTATAATTTATAAATAAATAATTTTATAAATAATTTTATAAATAAATAAATAAATAAATAAATGAAAAAAATAAAAAAATAAATAAATGAAAAAAATATTAATCACTGGTGGCGCTGGATTTATAGGTTCACATGTTGTACGTCGGTTTGTTACCAAGTATCCGAACTACCAAATTTATAATTTGGATGCTTTGACGTATGCTGGAAATTTAGAAAACATTGCTGATATAGAGAAGGAATCCAATTATACTTTTATAAAAGGCGATATTGTTGATGAACAGTTTATCACTACTTTATTTGATACTCACCAATTTGATGGTGTGTTGCATCTTGCTGCAGAATCACATGTTGATCGTTCCATTGAAGACCCATTGTCTTTTGTGAAAACGAATGTTATTGGAACGATGAATTTGCTAAATGCTGCGAGAAAACAATGGAAAGGTAATGAAGAAGGAAAACGATTTTATCACATTAGTACCGATGAGGTTTATGGAAGCCTAGGCACTGAAGGTTTGTTTACTGAAATGACTGCTTACGACCCCAACTCTCCGTATTCTGCTTCCAAAGCAAGTTCCGATCATTTTGTCAGAGCTTATGGTGAAACGTATGGATTGCCTTATGTAATTACGAATTGCTCCAACAATTACGGACCGAATCATTTTCCTGAAAAATTAATTCCGCTTTTCATTAATAATATTATTAATAACAAACCGTTGCCCGTTTACGGTGATGGAAAATACACCCGTGATTGGCTGTTTGTAGAAGATCATGCGGTGGCAATTGATTTGGTATTTCATGAAGGTAAAAACCATGATACGTATAATATTGGGGGATTCAATGAGTGGCAAAATATAGATTTGGTGAAATTGCTTTGCCAAATTATGGATGTCAAATTAGGACGTGTTTCGGGTACCTCCGAGGGTTTAATTTCCTATGTGAAAGACCGTCCTGGACATGATTTGCGTTATGCAATTGATGCTACAAAAATAAATCAAGAATTGGGTTGGAAGCCTTCAGTGACTTTTGAACAAGGTTTAGAGCGAACCGTAAATTGGTATTTGAATAATGAAACGTGGCTCAAAAATGTTACTTCTGGCGAATATGCCAATTATTATAAAAAACAGTATTCTTAGGATACTGTTTTTTTTAGTTCTTATTTTTTAGTAGCAGCTTTGTTAATCCTACAACACTAGTAATAATCAATGGTAATACTATCCCTAAATAGGCTTTGTCAAATAAAATAAATACGTAGCCAATCAAGCATAAAATACTTAATATGCTACTGTATACAATTCCAATTTTATTGTTTTTTATTTGAAAATATACCACCCAAAACAATATCGGATTGAATAATAAAATGTTGTAATTGTTTGCCAACTCTCTATGTAAAGAGTAAAATCCCGCAACTATAAAAAAGAGTCCAAGCATTCCTAATGCGATGAAATAGGTTTTGTAAATGGAATTTTTATTCACAAATACTACCAACGAAAACAACAAACAAAAGGCATAAAAATTATTCCACCACGAAAAAGGCACTTTTTCCTTTTCAAACTCCATTATTTTTCTATTTTCCTTACAAAGCGGTCTATTATTATATGAAATAGTTTTAATACTCTCTTGAAGTTCGGCTGGTAAAAACAACTCTTCCCCTTTCAAATCAACCTTTGTTCCAAAGATAATACTCGTTCCCAATTGTTCAAAGAAATGCCCTTCGAAATAAGGAAATAGTATGGCTCTGTAGGTTTTGTCTTCTTTGGTGTTTTTAACGATAACTTCTTTTCCTAAAGTTTTATTGATGGCATTAATTACCATTGTAGTACAATTTTTATCGATAAATTTATACGTATAAAAGCGCTCTTCCGATTGTAAAGACGCATTTAAATAGTCAAAAAGCTCTTGTTTTTGGCTTGTTGAAATGTTCAAAATTTGCTCGGCAACACTTCTTTTTTCATATAAATATTCTTGAAAAAATTCTTCAAAAGTGCAGCTCGTTTCTAAGTATTGTAAATCTCCTTTTACAAATTTTAAATAGAAATTTGGGGTGCTAAAATCGAAAGTCCCGTAGTTATAAACTTCATCAATTTGGTTTGCGGCATCTCTAATCCTAATGGCGGTATGACCAAATAACGAATAAATTTCAGAACCTGTTCCGCAAGTAATTATACTTACTTCGGCATTTTCAGAAAGTGGAAGAATTTGACCAATTACTTTATTTGTAAATAGGATAACGATTAAAAAAGAGTAGAGTAGGGTCTGTTTTATGCGATACATATTAGATGTTATATGTTTAAAGTT
>CANFVB010000003.1 GCA_947450355.1 Bacteroidota bacterium | reverse complement strand
TAAAAGTATATCCAAATCCATTTAATTCTAACTTTAAACTGGATTTCGTTTCTTCAAGCGATGCCAATGTTGAAGTTGTTGTTTATGATATGATTGGAAGACAATTAGAAAGACTTCAAGTTGAAAGTTCAGAAATGAACAACTTAGAACTTGGAAATAATTATCCTTCTGGAGTTTACAATGTAATTGTAACGCAAGGAGAAGAAGTTAAAACGCTACGAGTGATTAAGAGATAAAACACAATTAATCTAAGTTTTTATAAACCTGTCCAAGAAATTGGACAGGTTTTTTTTTGAATAGTTTTGAACTAAAATAATATAAAACAAATAACTGAATGTCTTGGCGAGGTTCCCACAAAGGATAAGGCGGATTTGCAATCCGATGAGAAATCAATCGTCGGCAGATTGGATACTGAGTATCCGAGGAGAAAACGATTGTCGGCAGGTCGGATACTGAGTATCCGATGAGAAATCAATCGTGGGAGGTTGGATACTGAGTATCCGAGAAGAAAACGATTGTCGGGAGGTTGGATACTGAGTACCCGAGGAGAAAATAATCGTCGGGAGGTTGGATACTGAGTACCCGAGGAGAAAATAATCGTCGGGAGGTCGGATACTGAGTATCCGATGAGAAAACGATCGTCAGCAGGTCGGCTGAGGGTCATCCGACCTGAAAACGATTGTCGGGAGGTCGGCTGAGGGTCATCAGACAAGAAATCAATCGTCGGGAGGTCGGCTGAGGGTCATCCGACAAGAAAACGCTCGTCGGCAGGTCGGATGACCCTTTTCTGAACTCAAACAAATAAATTTGAAAAAGGCTTTTTCGATTTCAAACAAATAAATTTGAAAAAGGCTTTTTCAATTTCAAAAAATAAAAATAATAACGGTTTTCTAAATGTAGAATTCCATCATTTGATTTATAAAGTAAACATCTCTTTTGTTCTACCAATAGTTAATTCAATCCACAGAAAATGTTAAATCACTTCGAGTTATTAGGAGATAAATTGCTATAAACCCTATTTTTTATTAACCAGTCATAGAAATTGGACAGGTATTTTAATTTCAAAATTATAGGTTGTTCTATTTTATTTTTAAAAAAGCAAAAAATATAATTAACAAAGCAGTAAAATACGCTTGATTTTTTTTAGTTTTGATGATTGTATAAAGAATTAATTATAGTTTTTTGAATTTATTTGATAATGAGAATATTTAAATTTGGAGGTGCATCTGTAAAAGATGCTGAAGGAATTAGAAACGTACATTCCGTTTTACAAACAGTTGGTTTTGAAGATGTTTTGTTGGTTGTTTCCGCAATGGGAAAAACGACAAATGCACTTGAAATTGTCATTAAAAATTATTTTGACAAATCGCCTGAATTGCAATCGTCGGTTCAAGAAGTGAAAAAATATCACAATCAAATTCTTTTAGATTTATTTGAAGACGAAAAAAATGCTGTTTTCACTGATGTAAATTCTCTTTTTGCCGAATTAGATTATTTTCTAAGTCAGAATAAATCCCCAAATTACAATTTTGTTTACGACCAAGTTGTGAGTTATGGAGAGTTGATTTCAACAACAATTATAAGTCATTATATGAGTTTTATGGGAATTAAAACGCAATGGCTCGATGTTCGAAATTTCATAAAAACAGATAACAATTACCGTGATGCAAATGTAGATTGGGATTTGACTCAAAAGAATATTTCTAAAAATGTTAAGAAAAAAATCTTGAACGTAACGCAAGGATTTTTAGGTTCTGATGAAAATAATTTCACTACAACTTTGGGTCGTGAAGGTTCGGATTATACCGCTGCCATTTTCGCTTATTGCCTTAATGCAGAAAACGTTACGATTTGGAAAGATGTTCCAGGCGTAATGAATGCCGATCCGAGATATTTTGAAAATGCAAGTTTGTTGAATCAAATTTCGTATCGCGAAGCAATTGAATTGGCATTTTATGGAGCCACAGTAATTCACCCAAAAACCTTGCAACCTTTGCAAAAAAAGGAAATTCCTTTATTCGTAAAATCATTTATAAATCCAACTTTACCCGGAACAAGCGTTTCAAAAGGGGCAGATTTAGAACCACATTTGCCGTGTTTTATTGTAAAGAAAAACCAATTGCTTTTATCGCTTTCCTCAATTGACTTTTCATTTATTATGGAAGAAAATATCAGCGAAATATTTGCGCTTTTGCATGATTATAAAATGAAAGTAAGCTTGATTCAGAATTCAGCAATTAGTTTTTCTGTTTGTATTGACGATAAATTTGGTAATTTTAATGAGTTGAAAACGATACTTTCTAAGAAATTCAAAATTGCGTATAATGAAAATGTATCACTCTATACGATTCGTCATTTTGATGAAAAAGCAGCGCAAATGGTAGAGAAAAATAAAGATGTTTTGTTGAAACAAGTGAGCCGCGAAACGATGCAAATTATTACAAAGGAAAATAATTAGTCGTACTAAATTGTATTTCAACTGTTTTGAAATCCTCAAATCTTCGCATATTTAAACTAAACACACTACTTTTGATGTCTGTGCGTTATACTATTTATGTTGAGAAAATTATTTTACCTGTTTGCTTTGCTTTCAATTTCTGGACTTCAAGCCCAAGAATTGGCAACGCCTTATAAAAATAAGAAAATAATTGCATCTCAAAAGCCTGTTCAAATTGACAGTGTAAGTTTAAATTCGAGTTTTTTTAAATTAGAAAACAAAAAAGGAGAACCGATAGACACTTCTTTTTATAAGATGGATTTCCAAAAAGGAATGTTGGTTTTTAAAGATAATTTTCCTCTGTTGAACGATACTTTAACCGTTCGATTTCTAAAATTTCCAGATTTTTTGACTAAAGAATACAGCATTTACGATAAAAGTCGAGTAGTTAGCAACGATGCAACTTTGGGAGATTTATACAAAATTTCAAGAAGTCCGCTCAAAAAATTTGTTCCATTTGACGGATTGAATACTTCGGGAAGTTTAACACGCGGAATCACTATTGGAAACAACCAAAATGCAGTTGTAAATTCTGCTTTAGATTTGCAAATTTCAGGAAAAATTTCAGATAAAGTTACCTTAAGAGCTTCCATCCAAGACAGTAATATTCCATTGCAATCAGGCGGATATTCTCAAAAATTAGATGAATTTGACCAGATTTTCATCGAACTTTCATCCAATAAATGGAATATTCGTGCGGGAGATTTATTCTTGGAAAACAGAAGTTCTAAGTTTTTAAATTTCAATAAAAAAGTTCAAGGATTATCGACTCGTTTTGAGTTTGGAACACCAGATTCCAAAACAACTGTTTTTGCTTCGGCAGCTTTGGTTCGGGGTCAATATGCGAAAAGTGCGTTTGTGGGACAAGAAGGAAATCAAGGGCCGTATAAATTGCGTGGTCCAAATGGCGAATTGTACATCCTAGTAATTTCCGGGTCTGAGCGCGTTTATGTAAATGGAATTCTTCTGAAACGTGGTGAAAATAACGATTATAGTATCGATTATAACGCAGGAGAATTAAAATTCACATCGCTTTTTCCGATAACTTCCGAAATGCGAATCACTATTGAATACCAATATACCGATAGAAATTATACCCGTTTTGTAACGTATGCTGGTGCAACCCACGAGCAAGAAAAATGGAGTATTGGCGGGTATTTGTATTCTGAAAATGATGTCAAAAACCAACCTTTGCAACAAAATTTGTCAACAGAACAAGCTCAAATATTAGTAAATGCGGGTGATAATTCCAATTTGATGTCGGCACCATCGGCATATATTGACAGTTATTCTGAGAATAAAATTCTTTATAAAAAAATACTTTTAAACGGAGTTTCTGTATTTGAATATTCAAATTTGGCAACTGACGAATTGTACAATGTGAAATTTAGTTTAGTTGGCAATAATCTTGGGAATTATATTTTGTCAAGTGCTGCTGCTATTGGGAAAATATATCAATATATTGCGCCTTTAAATGGAATTCCACAAGGAAATTATGAGCCAATTATCCGATTAATTGCGCCTACAAAAATTCAAATTGCAACGATTTTAGGAAAATTTAATCCTTCAGAAAAGACAACTATTGACTTTGAAATTGGTATTAGTAATAACGATAAAAACCTGTTTTCTTCAATTGATGATTCCGATAATAAAGGTTTTGCAGGAAAGATAAATTTCAAACAACGCTTGTTTTCAAAAAAATGGAAAGTGGATGCTTTCGCAAATTACCAATTGGTGCAAAAACAATTCAAAACGATTGAGCGGTTGTTCACCATTGAATTTGACCGTGATTGGAATTTGATTAATCCCTTGGGAAATCAAAGTTTGTTGGTTTCAGGTTTGCAATTTAATTTACCCGAAAAAGGAAGTTTGACGTATCAATTTGAGAAATTAGATTTTACCGAAAGCTTTTCAGGAATGCGAAATATTTTAAATGCAGATTTCAAATTTAAAGATTGGAGCATCCAAAACAAAGGTAGTTTTCTGAAAAGTGATAGCGATTATTCGACTTCAAAATTCATTAGAAACCAAACCCAAACGCGGTATCATTTCAATAAAAATTGGGTTGGTGCCAGATTGAGATTGGAAAACAATCAAGAAAAAATTAAATTAAATAACCAATTTTCGGCTTTAAGCCAACGGTTTACAGAATACGGAAGTTTTATCGGAAGAGGCGACAGTACCAAAGTTTTTGTAGAATTTGGTTATCTAAATCGGACGAATGACAGTTTGCAAAACGGATTCTTGAAACGGGTAAATAACTCGCAATCCTATTATTTGAAATCTAAATTGATACAAACTGATAAAAGCGATTTGTCGGTATTTGTAAATTATAGAAACTTGAAATTTGTTGACAATGCGAGAGCTACTGAGCCTTCTTTGAATTCCAGATTGTTGTACAACGACCGTTTTTTTAATCAATTAATTCAAATTACGACGGCTTATGAAACTACTTCTGGAACAATTGCGCAACAAGAATTTACCTATCTTGAAGTAGATCCAGGGCGCGGCGTTTATGCTTGGAATGACTATAACGGCAACGGGATTCAGGAATTAGAAGAGTTTGAAGTCGCACCGTTTATTGACCAAGCAAAGTATGTTCGGGTGTATTTGCCCAATCAGATTTTCATTAAAACCCATCAAAATAAATTTTCGCAATCGGTGACATTAAATCCCAATCAGTGGCAAAATGAAAAAGGATTTAAGCATTTTTTATCTTATTTTTACAATCAAACTTCCTTTTTAGGAGAACGAAAAATCAAGCGAATTGGCAGTGATTTCGATTTCAATCCGTTAAGTTCAAATGACACGAATTTGTTGGGTTTGAATTCCAGTTTCCGAAATAGTTTGTTTTACAATCGGGGCAAACAAAAACATTCTGTGACTTATACTTATTTGAGTAGTCGGACAAAAAACTTACTTTCTGTGGGTTCTCAGGAAAATAGCAATCAATCGCATCAGGTGCAATACAACCATTTGTATGAGAAGAATTGGCTGATAAATTTCGGCGGAAAAACGATTGCATCCAATACAACTTCCGAAAATTATGGGGCTAAAAACTTTGAATTAAAAGGCTATCAAATGGCACCAAAAATTTCCTATTTATTTTCAAAAAATGCAAGTTGGGATTTGTTTTATGAATTTCAGAAAAAGGAAAATAAAATAGGTTCTTTGGAAACATTGGCACAAAGCCACTTTGGAACTTCCTTTACATATTCCACCGAAAAGCAACTTTCTATGAACGGCGAGTTTTCATTGTATGAAAATAAGTTCGTTGGCGATGATTTGTCCCCAGTTGCCTATCAAATGTTGGAAGGATTACAACCCGGAAAAAACTTGACTTGGCGGTTGTTAATCCAAAAAAACCTAACACAATTCTTAGATATTAATCTGAATTATCAAGGGCGTAAAAGCGAAACCAGCAACGCAATTCACACGGGAAGTATTCAATTACGAGCCTATTTTTAGGAGTTTATGATTATCTTTTTAATGAAAAGTGGGATTTAAATATTTTTGAATCTGTTGTTAAAGGCTCGATATATTCCACTGTAAACCAATAATCTGAAGCTGGTAAAGAGGTGTTGTTGTAGGTTCCATCCCAACCTAAGCCGCTAGATATTATTTGTTTTATCAACTTCCCGTAACGGTCAAAAATATAAATCTTGGCATTACCTTGATTTTCTAACCCATTGATATTCCAAAAATCATTAATTCCGTCTCCATTTGGAGTGAAATAGGTTGGATAGCCAATTATCGAAATTGAGGCACTTAAATTCGTACACCCATTTGTGTCAGTAACTTGAATAAAATGAGTTCCTGGATTGACATTTGTAAAAACATTTGAAAATTGTAACGCATAATCATCCAAAGCATATTGTAAGGATCCGTTTCCACCTACAGTTGTTACAATTATTGTTGCATTATTGCTAAATGCAGTTGAGCCAACAACAGAAATACTAGTTGCTGGGGTTGTAACAATTACTTCAAGTGTTGTAGCATTGGCACATTGCCCTGGGTTTGGTGTAAAAGTATATGTTGTTGTTGCAGATGAATTAAAGGAAGGAAGCCAATTTCCCAGAATACCATTTGTAGAAAGTACAGGTAAATTGATAACAGTTCCAAAACAAATTGGTGCAATAGCTGTAAATAATGGGGTTAATGTATTTGGAATAGGATTAATCACAACAGTTAATGGAGCAGAAACACAACCATTAGAAATGTCTTTTGCTGTAATTATATAGGTATTTGGTGCTAAATTAGAGAATGTAGTGTTAGATTGATAGGCGCCACCATTACTATATTCAATATTTGTGCCTATTGGCGATGCAATGTCTATTAATCCATTTATCACGCAAGTAGGATGAACTATTGAAGCTATTGTTGGCGTTGCAACTGTTGGAATAGGATTAATAACTACCGAAGTTGGCAGAGAAACACAACCGTTTATAACATCTTTTACGTTTACTAAGTAGGTATTTGGAGCTAAATTTGAAAATGATAAACCACTTTGAAATACACTGCCTGTACTGTATTCATAATTTGGGTTTAATGGAGCTGAAACTACAATCGTTCCCATAGCTAAACATGTAGGTTGGATTGTGGCTATAGCTAATGGTGCAATTGGAGTAACAGGTTGGGCGTTGATTGTAACATTGGCGGAAGCTGAAGAAGTACACCCATCTGAATTGGTAACGATATAAGTGTAATTTGTGGCTGTTAATCCTGAAATTGTTGTTGATGCAGATGAACCTATAATTCCACCTGGATTTATTGTCCAATTTCCGGTTGGCAAACCTAATAAAATAATACTTCCAGTAGCTGTTGAACACGTTGGTTGTGTAATTGTTCCAATAGTTGGAGGATTCGGAATGGTTAATACGGCATTAATTCCAACATTTGCAGAAGCTAAAGAAACGCAACCATTTGCATTGGTAACGGTAAATGTATGGTTTCCTGCAGTTAATCCTGAAATTGTAGCTGTCGCTGTTGATCCTGTGATTCCGCCCGGATTTATTATCCAATTTCCAGTTGGCAAACCTGTTAATACTACACTTCCTGTTGCTGTAGCGCAAGTTGGTTGAGTAATTGTTCCAATTGTTGGAGCCGGATTTGGACTCACAGTAATCGCTACCGATTTCTGATAAATGCAAGTTGGTGTTTCTCTAAAATTAAGGTCATCTATAGCAAAATCATTACCACCACCAACGATTTCTCTATCAATAATGCTAATTATTGCGGTAGTATTGGCTCCAGAATTCCAGATATAAGAATGTTCTTCCCAAACACAAGGACTTGATGGCGCAGTTGCTGGCAAACCAATAGAAACGTCATTAATCAGAACTTCTAATTTTGCGGGATTGCCTGTGACTACATTAGCCAAAAAGTAACTAAAAGTATAGTTTTTTCCTGGAACTACTGTAATTGCAATTGGCGTGTACCAAATTTTATCTGTACCAGTAATTGAACCATCTGCTACTAACATTTTTCCACTTCCCGAAGTGTGGTCTTGACATGTAGAAAATGGATTGAACCAAGCTTGAGGATTGTTCACAACACCGTAAGCTCCCTGAACTCCACCACCAGAAGCAAATCCAGGATCAGTAGGGTAAGCATAGTCGGTAATAAACCAATAATCACCTTGAGAGAAATCTCCATTAACAATTAAATTTGTTGCATTGGCTGGCACTCCAGAAGTAACAGTATATGTTGTGTTGACAGTTGGACTCACAATTGGATTTGTACTTGTATTATTTGCTGCGGTTAAAGTAGCGTCTGGAGGATTTGCTGTCCATAAATAACTTGAAGTACTTCCGCTAACTGATAAAGTAGTTGATGTGCCTTCGCAAATGGTTATTGGGGCACTAACTGTAATGTCGTTTGGAGGAGCTAAATTAATTACTATTGGTAAAGTTGTAGCATTTGTAGCGTCCAAAACTGAAAGTGTGTAAGTACCAGCTGATAAATTATTGAAAATTCCAAACGTATTTGATACTGTTGAAGTACCATTAGATAAAAAATAATTTGAATAGGGTAAATTTCCTCCAGCTCCAGTTGCCACAATTGAACCGTCTGAAGTGCTTGGACATGTTGGGTTTACTTTCGTATAATTTAATGTCAAAGGAAGTCCACCTGGTGTTATTGAAAAATCATCTAAAGCAAAATCATTTCCTAAAGCGCTTGTATTAATATCCCACAAACGAATTAATTGTGTAGTAGAATTAGCCGTAAATGAATATTGTACTTGTTTCCAGCCTTCACTTGGAAGTGGCGCAACAGCATTTAGTGTTGCAGGATTAAAATTAGATGCTGATCCAGGATTAAAAAATACTCCAATATTGGCTCGTGTAGCGCTATTTGTAACATCATTTGATACTGATTTTATCCAATAGCTGAAAGTATAGGTTGAACCAACAGTAAACCCAGCAATAGCTCCGCCAGTGCTACTTGTTGTCCATATAAACTTATTTGCAACTGTAGCGCCATTATAAACTAACATTTTTCCGCTCCCAGACGTTTTGTCTCCACCTGAAATAAATGAAGAATCCATAGTATTTGGATCATTTGTATAACCATAAGTCCCAGGCGAACTAACCCCTGTTAATGGATTAATCTGGGTATAATTATTAATTAGAAATCCATTTCCACTTCCTCCAGCTTCTAAAGTTCCATTTGTTAATTGGGCAAAAACTGAAGATGAAAATAAAATTGAAATAACAAAGTGACTAATAATTTTTTTCATTGTATCGTGAATAATGCTATTTATTTTTATTGGTTGCGGTAAATCCAACCCGTTTTATTTTTTCCGTTTGCAAACTGAATTAAATAATAATAAGTTCCATCTGGCAAGTTTTCTCCAGAGTTGGAATTTCCATTCCATTCGTTTGAATAATTATTTTTTGAATATACTTCCATCCCATATCTATTGAAAATTTTGAGCTCTTTTACGTTCAAATTACTCAAATCAAAAGTGTCGTTATCACCATCATTATTTGGCGAAATCCCTTTTGGAACAGAACAAAGAATATTTGTTATTGTAATTGGTTTCTCTTCGCTACAGCCATTATTTGATAATTCTAAACTGTAATTCCCTTGATTAATAATCGTTATTGATGAGGTAGTTCCAATATTTTGATGTAAATTATCAAACCACGTATAACTAGCATTTGCAGTGCCAATTCCAGTTGCGCTTAAAACAAAATCAGTTCCGTCACATCCTTTTGTAATGGTAAATTCTGGAAAAGGTGTTACAGTGATTGTCAAAGTTGCATTTGAAGAACATTGTCCAACATTTGGTGTAAACGTATAATTTGTAGTTACTGAATTATCTAAAGTGGGTAACCAACTTCCTGTAATTGAATTATTAGAAGTAATTGGCAATGAAGATAAAACACCTCCCGAACAAATTGCAGGTACTTGCGTAAATGTTGGAGTAATATTTGGGTTTACGGTTATACTCATTGTCCCATTTGAAGCACATTGTCCTGTTGCTGGAGCAAATGTATAGGCTGTACTAGATAAATTGTTTAGTGCTGGCGACCAAGTACCTGTTATCGAATTATTTGAAATAGTTGGTAAAGTAGATAAATTTGCCCCTGAACATATTGGATTTACAGCTGTAAATGTTGGCGTAACAATTGGGTTTACGGTAATAGTTAGCAAACCATTTGAAGCACATTGTCCTGTTGCTGGTGCAAATGTATAGATTGTTGTTGCTAAATTATTCGGTGCTGGCGACCAAGTTCCTGTAATTGAATTATTAGAAATTGTTGGCAAAGCAGATAATGTCGCGCCAGAACAAATTGCATTTACAGAGTTAAAGGTTGGAATAGTTCTTGGCGTTACTGTTATCAAAACCGTTTTTGATAAATTACAAACTACGTTAGTTGTAAATGAGATGTCATCCAACGAAAAATCATTTCCCCCTGCAACAATTTCTTTATCATATAAGGCAATTTGAGCTGAGGTAGCTGTTCCAGAATTCCAAGTATAGGTTCGGATTGACCAATTACATTCGGCAGAAGGAGCTAATTCAGTTCCGATAATAAGCCCATTAATTTTCACTTCAATATTGGCTTGATTTGGCAAAGCAACAGATTGTACCCAATAGGAAAAAGTATACGTTTGATTGGGTTGAACGGTTATTGTTTGTCCCCAAACCTTATCCGTTCCTGCATTAATTGTTGAGCCATCAATAACCATCATTTTCCCAGTTCCCGTAGTATGTTCTATATTGCAACTAGGGAAAAATTGAAACCAAGAAGTAGCAGCAGTAACCACTCCATACGCACGTTGAACTCCCGAGGTTCCTGCATTGGCGATGTATTGATAATCCGAAGTAAAACCTAAATTTCCTTGGGAGAAATCTCCATTTGTTACCATATTTGCTGATGGTGAATTACTAGTTGACATAACGGTGTACGTTGTTGTTACAATTGGGGTTACAGTTGGTGCTGTACTTGTATTATTGAAAGTAGTTAATGAAGAATCCGTCGGATTTGCAGACCATAAATAACTGTTTGTGCTTCCACTAACAGACAATGTTGTTGGAATTCCGGCACAAATAGTTGCTGGAGCACTAATTATCAAATCACTTGGCGCAATAATAATAATATTGGAACGTGAAGCAGTTGAAAACGCATCAGATATAGATAACGTATAGTTTCCTGGAGCTAAATTTGGAAATGTTCCAGTAGCACTTGTAACAATACTTGTTCCATTTGATAATGAAAAATTGGAATAAGGCAAACTTCCCCCGGTAACTGTTGCATTAATTGCGCCATTGTTAAGTCCTGGACACGTTGCATTTGTAAAAGTATAACTTAATGCTAGTGCGGGAGGTAAATTGGTAATGCACTTTCTGAAATTGTTAGAATAACCCACAATAAAAAACATTAAGCACAAAAAAGTCGTAGTTTTTTTCATTAATTCATTAATAATATTTGAACTCAAATATAACTTACCCAACAATAGAAATGAATAATGACTATTATATAAAAACTATACAATTCTACAATATTTATCAAAAGGATGTTTCCAAGTCAAATATTTGAAAATTATCTTTGAAATTGACAGTTTTACTATGTTTCTATTATTAAATTTTATTAGAAAACAATGAAATAATTGTGAAATGTTGTGGTGATGTATGGTAATAAATCAAAGTGATGATGAAACAAATTATTAAATACATTAAAAATTATAGTATGTTCGAGATTCTGTACTGAATAGAAACCTTCAGAAAAATCTAAAATTTTTATTTTTTAAGCCTTTCTAAAGCTAATTTGCATTGTAGTTCCTTTATCAATTTCGGAATGCAAGACTTTTACTTTTCCATTGTGATATTCTTCTACGATGCGTTTTGTTAGTGAAAGTCCTAATCCCCAACCTCTTTTTTTGGTTGTAAATCCAGGTTCAAATATAGTTTTGAATTGTTTTTTAGGGATTCCTTTGCCCGTATCAGACACTTTTATTTTTACAAATTCCCCTTCCAATTCAATAACTACGTCTAATTTTCCTCGTCCTCGCATTGCATCGATGGCGTTTTTTACCAAGTTTTCAATTGTCCAACTAAACAAAGCAGGATTTAGCGAAACACTGATTGGAAACTCGGGAGCGTTGAATGAAAAAACAACTTGTTTTGAAAATCTGGATTGCAAATAGGCGAACGAATTTTGAGTTTCGGAGATAATATCTTTCTTTTCTAAAATAGGTTCAGAACCAATTTTTGAAAATCTGTCGGTGATACTTTGTAGTCTAACAATGTCTTTTTCGATTTCTAAAACAGTAGTTTCGGCAATAGTATCCGATTTTAATATTTCAAGCCAACCAATTAAAGACGAAAGCGGTGTGCCAATTTGATGTGCAGTTTCCTTCGCCATTCCAGCCCAAAGTTTGTTTTCTGTCGCCATTTTTGTGCTGCGATAGAAATTGTAAACTAGCAAAGCAAACAAGACAATAATCAACAAAAAGGCAATCGGATAATATTTAAGTTTGTTCAATAATGAGGAATTTCCGTAATATAAATATTGGGATTTTCCGGGCACATATTCAATGACTATAGGGTCATTTTCTTTCTTTAATCGTGATAAAAGTTCTTTTGATTTTTGTTCATTATTTATAACTCCATCATCAATATTTATTGTATTTATGATGCTATCTTTCTCGGTTACAATAATTGGAATTGTGGAATTATTGCTAAAAATCTGCAAAGGCAAATCCAATTCTGTATTTTCATTTGCATTAATTAAAGTTTTTTGGGCTTTCGCCAAAAGTTCCATTTTCAACCGCTCTTCATTTTTGAAAATTTGAAAAAAGTTGAACGTATTCCAAAGAATAAAAATGATAATGATAAAGGAGGAAAAAATAATAATCCACCGAGTAAAATTCCTTTTGTTCGAAAACTGCATAAAATTCTTTGTAAAGTGATATTTAACGATAAATATAATGAAATATTATCATTTTGAATGTAGAAATATATTTTTCCATTTATATGTATAAATATTAGATTGTAAAATTCTGAATTTCTGAATCCATTTTATTATATTTGTTCAAATTGATTTTTATGATTAGCATCGAACCAAAAGACATTTCATCTGGAAAATTACAAGGCTATTTACAAAGTTCTGTAGGCCCGCGACCTATTGCTTTTGCAAGTACAATTGATATAAATGGGAAACCAAATTTATCGCCTTTTAGTTTCTTTAATGTATTTAGTGCGAATCCTCCAATTTTAATTTTTTCACCAGCAAGACGTGTTCGTGACAATTCAATTAAACACACTTTAATTAATGCCGAAGCGAATCGCGAAGTAGTAATAAATGTTGTGAATTTTGATATGGTTCAACAAACATCATTGTCAAGTACTGAATATGCTGACGGTGTAAATGAATTTTTAAAAGCTGGATTTTCCGCAATTCCATCAGATCTTGTAAAACCTTATCGTGTGGCTCAATCCCCAGTTCAATTTGAATGTAAAGTCAATGAAATTATTAGTTTGGGAAATCAAGGTGGCGCAGGAAATTTAGTGATTTGTGAAGTATTAAAAATCCATATTAATGAATCTGTTTTAGATGAAAATGGAACCATCAATCCCTATAAAATTGATTTGGTTTCAAGAATGGGTGGTAATTGGTATTCACGTGCCAATCAAGGATTATTTGAAGTTGCAAAACCATTGACAACATTAGGAATTGGTGTAGATCAAATACCAGATTTCATCAAAGAAAGCACCATTTTTGATGGAAATGATTTAGGAAAATTAGGAAATATTGAAGCATTGCCTACAACAGAAGAAATTAATATATTTGTAAATAAAAATTTTGCAGTGAAAGGTGTTTTAAGTGCAGATGATATATTGAAACAATACCAAAAAGCCAAGGAATATCTGGATGAAAACGATGTTGATTCTGCTTGGAAAGTATTGTTGGCGAAGTAAAAAAAGAGAATAAAATAATAATAAAAATAGTTAAGATGGAAGTATCAGGAAAAATCAAAATGCTTGGAGAAGCAAAAAATGTAGGGAGCGGAAGTTTCCTAAAAAGAGAATTAGTTGTAACAACTGACGAACAATATCCTCAACATATTTTAGTTGAATTCGTTCAAGACAAATGTGATTTATTAAATAGTTTCAATGTTGGTGAAGCGGTAAAAGTTTCTATCAATTTAAGAGGTCGCGAATGGGTTGACCCACAAGGCGTGACTAAATATTTCAACGCAATTCAAGGTTGGAGAGTGGAAAGATTGGCTGCTGCTGCACCAGTTCAAGCACCACCAATGCCAGCTGCCGAAGCATTTGCACCAGCGGAAACTTTCAAAGAAGAAGAGCACGACGATTTGCCTTTCTAAAAAATAGTTAAAATAGGATTTAAACTTGTTTAAACTCAATTTTTAATTAATAAACCTACGCCATAATTTGTTCCGATTTGAGGATAAATTAAGGCGTGGGTTTTATTTTTTCCAAAAGTAACCGACTTAAAAGGACACCAATAGGAAACGGCAAGTCCAACGGCCGTTCCAATTCCTGCACCAGCAAGAACATCTGAAGTGTAATGTTTGTTGTTTGCAATTCTTAAAAAACCTGTTGCTGTTGCAAATAAAAATCCACTGCTCGCATACCAAATATTTGCATCTTTATATTCGTAAAATAACAAAGACGCATTTGTAAATGCGGTCGCAGTATGACCTGATGGAAAACTGAATTCGTCACTTCCGTCTGGGCGTTCTTCTTTGAAAGTATGTTTCATAGTTTGAACAATTCCCCCCATAATTGCATTTGAAATTGTAATATTTATCGTTTGATGAAGAATATCATTCTTTGGTTTAAATCCTAAATAGCGACCACCATAAATTTGAAGAACGGCTTCATATTGCAAATAATTATCCGCTTTAGTATGAAAATCTGTTCCTAAAATAGCTCTGAAATCACCTTGTAAATTTTTATTCATTGGTGCATTTTTTAACAATAATCCACTTGAAATTAGTGCCGCTGGAATAATAAAATGCTTGTAGGATAATTCGTCTTTAATTGAATAAATGCTGTCTTTTTGTTGTGCTTTTCCATTTAAGGATAAGAAAAAAGTAAGAACAATTAGTAATTTGATTTTCATTTATTGTAAAATTTAAAAAGCAACAGTTGCACCAATTAAGTTGTAACCAGATCTTCTGGAAGCATTCATATTAAATGTATATTTTTTTGGTGTTTCTAAAGGCGAATTGCTTTTAGTGATTTTACTTTTCACGATATTTTTACCTATAATATACCCCATAACCATTGCAATTGGATAGTCTGAATACCAATGAACATTGGCCTGAACCATTTCAAAACCTAATATTCCAATTAGACTATAACCAACTGGTTTTATCCATTTTTTATCAGGATAATTTCCAATAATGACATTTAAAGCAGCCGTTGCAGTCATTAAATGACCCGATGGCATTGCATCATATTGAGGAGTTTTTGATGAATAGGCACTAAAACTAGGAAATGGATTCCAATCTCCACCAGGATTTCCGTCTATCATTGCTGGAGCAGGACTTTGTCTTCCGGTTACTCTTTTTATTGTTTGACTAAAAACGCCGCAAACAGCTAGACTTTCAACTAGCCCAGTAGCTGTATTTAAAGAGCGATAATCCTTATTTATTAATCCAAAAGTTGCAAATCCCATACTCAATAACAATGGTGTTGTACCATTTCCAATCAAATAAATTGCAGAAGTCATATTAGGAGGAATATTACTTAAAGGACCAAAGCTATTATATCTTGCTACTTCTTTTAGTCCAACTTGTTCGCCTAACAATCTTGAATTATCTAATAAATACTGATCTGCAGGAAGTAATGCCACAGTTAAGACCGTTGCGCCGCCCAAAGCAATTAGATTTTCTTTTGCCCCAAAATCCTTAACTGTTCCATATACATCTCTAGGAATTTGGGTTATCATTTTAAAAAATCGTGGTTTTTTAAACGTATATATTTCTCCGTTTGCATTAGTATAACTTTGAAAGTCAGATTTATTAGAAATAGAATCTTTAATTTGGGAGATTGTAAATTGGGAAGTTAAGATTAGTGTAAGTAGGATTACTAATTTTTTCATTTAAACAAATTTTCGCCAAAGATATTGTAAATTTTGCTTATTTTTATTTTTTACTTTTAAATTCTACTTAATTTCCCTTAATAAATATGTACCTAATTTCAGATGTTCTCTATTTCCCTTCTGTGAATGAAGCAACTTCCGAAGGGATTCTTGCCATGGGAGGGGATTTGTCTTCCGAAAGATTATTGTTGGCTTATAAAAGCGGGATTTTTCCGTGGTTTAATCCTGGCGAACCTATTCTTTGGTGGGCGCCAAGCTCAAGAATGGTTCTATTTTTCGAGGATTTAATTATTTCAAAAAGTATGCGGAATATCCTCAATAGAAATGTTTTTAAAGTTACTTTTAATCAAGATTTCAAAGCGGTTATTTCCAACTGTCGTTCCATTAAAAGAGATGGGCAAAGTGGAACTTGGATTAGCAATGAAATGATTGAAGCGTATTGTAATCTTCATAAATTAGGTATTGCAAAATCTGTTGAAGTTTGGCAAAATGAAGAATTAGTTGGTGGATTATATGGTATCGATTTAGGAAATGTATTCTGTGGAGAGAGTATGTTTTCCAAAGTTAGTAATGCTTCCAAAGTTGCTTTTATTTCATTGGCAAACAAATTAAAAAATGACAATTATAAAGTATTAGATTGTCAAGTTTATAATGAACATCTTGAAAGTTTGGGTTGTAAGGAAATTGATAGAGAAGATTTTATGAAAATTTTGAATGAAGATTCTTAACTTCTTTTCCAGCAATCTTCTACGTGATCGTTAACCATTCCTGTGGCTTGAAGATGAGCGTAAACGACCGTTGATCCTACAAATTTAAAGCCTCGTTTCTTTAAATCGTTGCTAATTGAATCCGAAAGTGGAGTAGTAGCTGGAACTTCTTTTAGTGTTTTAGGAGTATTGACAATAGGTTTGTTATTTGTAAATCCCCAAATGTATTTACTGAAGCTTCCAAATTCTTCCTGTATTTTCATAAATGAAATAGCATTCGAGACCGCTGAACGAATCTTCAATTGGTTGCGAATAATTCCCGAATTTTGCATTAATTCTTGGATTTTATCTTCAGAATACAACGCTACTTTTGAATAGTTAAAGTCATCAAAAGCCAATCGAAAATTTTCTCTTTTTTTTAATATTGTAATCCAACTCAATCCCGCTTGAAACGTTTCTAAAATAAGAAACTCAAATAATTTTTGGTCGTCATAAACAGGGACGCCCCATTCTTCATCGTGGTATTTTTCGTAAATATCGATTCCAACGCACCATTTGCATCTAATTTTTTCTTCCATCGTAGTTGTTTTTGACAGTTTCAAATATAAAAAAAATCCATTTCAAATTGCTTCGAAATGGAATTTAATATATTGATTAGATATTTGAAGTTCAAATTCAAATATCTAAAATTAGTTTTAACCTAAAGCCGCTCTTTTGAAACCTGTAACAACTAAGTTTTTATCTAAAGATTGAACATAAGCAGCAACGCTCATTTTACTATCCTTGATATAATCTTGGTTTACTAAAGTATTGTCTTTAAAGAAACGTGCTAATTTACCTTTTGCGATATTATCTAACATTGCTTCTGGTTTTCCTTCTTGACGTAAAACATCTTTTGCAATTTCAATTTCTTTTGAAATAATATCTGCATCAACACCATCTTCGTTCAAAGCGATTGGAGCCATTGCTGCCGCTTGCATTGATACGTTTCTAGCAACTTCGTCAGCTCCTTCAATATTTGCAGATAAAGCAGTTAAAGTAGCGATTTTGTTTCCAGAGTGAATGTATGATCCGATGAAAGCACCTTCTAATTTTTCGAAAGTTCTGATTTCTAATTTCTCACCGATAACTCCTGTTTGCTCGATTAATTTATCAGCAACAGTAATTCCGTTGAAATCAGCTGCTAAAAATTCTTCTTTAGTATTGAAGTTCAAAGCCAAGTTAGCCATATCTGTAGCCATTTTCACGAAGCTTTCGTTCATTCCTACGAAGTCAGTTTCACAGTTTAATGTGATAACAACACCAGCAGTTTTATCAGCATTTACAACCGCAATTGCAGCTCCTTCAGTAGATTCTCTGTCCGATCTGTTTGCAGCAACTTTTTGACCTTTCTTACGAAGGTTTTCAATTGCTAAATCAAAATCTCCATCAGATTCTACTAATGCTTTTTTGCAGTCCATCATACCTGCACCTGTGATTGTTCTTAATTTATTTACGTCTGCAGCAGTTATAGTTGCCATAATTTTTTAATTTAAAGATTAAAAGACTGAAAAATTTAAAGAATAAAAATAATGCTAATTTTAAATCAACACATTAAGTAATCTTTAAATCTTCCAATCTTTAAATATATTTTTTATTCTTCAGTTGCAGGAGCTTCTGTTTCAGCTGCAGGAGTTTCAACTTCTGCTTCAACAGCAGGAGCAACAACCTCAACATCTGCTACAGGGGCAACTTCTTCAACTACAGCAGCAGGAGCTACTACAGCTTCTACTTGTGCAGCAGGAGTTTCTTCCGCATCACCTTCTTTATCAGAAGTTCTGTTAGCAAGTCCATCAATAATGGCAGCAGTTACTAAAGTTAGAATTTTATCGATTGATTTTGAAGCATCATCGTTTGATGGAATTACGTATTCAACCTCTCTTGGGTCAGAATTGGTATCAACCATTGCAAAAACTGGAATGTTTAATTTTTGAGCTTCTTTAATTGCGATGTGTTCTGCTTTAATATCAACTACGAATAACGCAGCTGGAAGTCTTGACATATCTGAAATTGAACCTAAATTTTTCTCTAATTTAGCACGAAGACGATCAACTTGCAAACGCTCTTTTTTAGAAAGTGTCATGAATGTACCATCTTTCTTCATTTTATCAATAGTTGCCATTTTTTTAACGGCTTTACGAATAGTTACGAAGTTAGTTAGCATTCCACCAGGCCATCTTTCTGTGATGTAAGGCATGTTTGCAGCTTTTGCTTTTTCAGCAACGATATCTTTTGCTTGTTTTTTGGTAGCAACAAATAATATTTTTCTACCTGATGCAGCGATTTTTTTCAAAGCGTCATTTGCTTCTTCAATTTTTGCTGCAGTTTTATATAGATTGATAATGTGAATACCATTACGTTCCATATAAATGTATGGAGCCATATTTGGATCCCATTTTCTAGTCATGTGTCCAAAGTGAACACCTGCTTCTAGTAATTCTTTTACTTCTACTTTGTTTGACATTTTTTCTTTAGTTTACGTTCTGTTGATTAGCAATAGGTCTCTTTGATACGACTTTAAGACTTTCGACTTTAAGACTTTTGACTTATTTAGATGCTAAACTAATTCTCGCCTCAACGAGCAACAACAACATTGTTTTAAATTTATTAAATAAACGATGCCTTGTTCCAATAGAACAAGACAGGTACTATTAACGTTTAGAGAATTGGAATCTCTTACGAGCTTTCTTCTGACCGAATTTCTTACGTTCAACCATTCTTGGATCTCTTGTCAATAAACCTTCTGGTTTCAAGATGGCTCTGTTTCCTTCGCCAACTTCACACATAACTCTTGCAATTGCCATTCTCACAGCTTCTGCTTGACCTGTTGAACCACCTCCGTAAACATTTACTTTTACATCATAGTTAGAAACATTGTCAGTTAATGACATTGCTTGCAAAACTTTGTACTGTAAAGTAGCTGTTGGAAAATAAGTTGCAAAAGGTTTTTTGTTTACAACGATAACTCCTGTTCCTTCCGAAACATAAACACGTGCAACAGCGGTTTTTCTTCTACCGATTTTGTGAATAACTCCCATTACTTAAGATCGTTTAGGTTAACAGTTTTAGGTTTTTGAGCTCCTTGTTTGTGCTCTGAACCTACAACAACATTTAAATTTCTAAAAAGTTCCGCTCCTAATTTGTTTTTAGGTAACATTCCTTTTACGGCTTTTTCTACTAATAATGCAGGGTTTTTTGCTTGCAATACTTTAGCAGTTAAAGTTCTTTGTCCTCCAGGGTAACCAGTGTGACGGATGTATGTTTTTTCATCCATTTTTTTACCTGTAAGGTTAATTTTCTCTGAGTTGATAACGATCACGTTATCTCCGCAGTCGACGTGTGGTGTGTAACTTGGTTTGTACTTACCTCTCAAAATCATTGCGACTTTTGAAGCAAGACGACCTAAGTTATGCCCATCTGCATCAACAATGATCCACTCTTTTGTAACGGTGGCTTTGCTTGCTGATTGTGTCTTGTAGCTTAATGCGTCCATAATATATTTTTAATTAAACATTCCATCCCCAATAAAGGGGTTGCAAAAGTACAATTAATTATTTTAAATACAAATACCTGATTAAGATTATTTTAAAGCATCATTTATTACCCTAAAATATTCTTTAAATTAAAGCATTACAATTATAAATCAGCTCTTAATTCTATTTGATTTTAATGAATTTCAGCGTCTAATTTCTTAAATAGTTGATTTTTATTTAATGCAAATGACTTTTTTACATTAAAAAGCAGTTAACATTTTCATTTTTTTTAAATAAATTGTTTCGTTTTTCATACTTTTACATTTAATTACATTTATAATGAAATCCAAAGCTACCCTAAAACAAATTGCTAAAGAACTTCTCGTTTCTGTTTCTACGGTTTCGAAAGCACTAAACGATAGCCCTGAAATTAGTGTTCAAACTAAAATCAGAATTAAAGAATATGCGAAATTAAAAAATTACAAACCGAATGTTATTGGTATCAACCTAAAAAGCAGAAAAACTAAAACCATAGGTGTAATTATTCCAAATATATTAAATTCTTTTTTCGCTAAAGTTTTCACAGGAATTGAAAAAGTAGCTGAAGCCAAAGGATATAACGTTATTATGTGTATTTCTAATGAATCCATTGAAAAAGAAATTCACGCACTCGAAATTTTAAGTAATGGGACTATTGATGGGTTTATTTTGTCGATTTCTGAAGAAGCTCAAAAATTACAAGAATACAGTCATTTCAAAGAAATCATAAACGACGGAACTCCAATTGTTATGTTTGACAGAACAACCGAAGAAGTTGATTGCGACAAAGTAACCGTTGACGATTTTGATTCTGCAAGAAATGCTACCCAACATTTAATTGATTTAGGGTGCAAGAATGTTGCGTTGTTTTCTTCAATTGATAATTTGAGTGTTGGAAAATTGAGATATGAAGGATATGTAAAAGCTTTGGAAGACAACAATATTTCAATCAATCAAAATTTAATTGTCAGAACCGATTCTGAAGATGATTTGAAAGATAAAATTGAAAATGTTTTTGAAAATAATACTATCGATGGAATTTTCGCTTTAGACGAAACCGACTCTGTTGCCGCTTTGAGAATTGGACTTAAACGAGGTTATAAAATTCCAGAAAACCTTTCAATAATTGGTTTTGCAGATGGTATTTTGGCTTCAAGACGTTTGTCTCCAAGTTTAACCACGGTAAGTCAGCACGGCCCTGAAATTGGGGAAGCCGCTGCGAAATTGCTTATCGAAAGACTTGAAAGTAAAGAAGAAGAAAATCCTTATAAAACCACTGTTATTAAAACCGAATTACGAGAAAGAGAGTCTACTAAAAAATTATAGGTTAAGGTTCAAAAGAAACAGTTATTCTTTTAATGCGCCGCCAACCAATCTTTTCCCTGCCCAATTTCAACAGTCAACGGAACATTTAATGTAAATGCATTTTCCATTTCATACTTAATCATCGGTTGGATTTTTTCTAATTCAGAATTGTGAACATCAAAAACCAACTCATCGTGAACTTGCAAAAGCATTTTACTTTTCCAATTTTCATCAGTTAGTTTTTTGTGAATATTAATCATTGCAATTTTTATAATATCTGCTGCGCTTCCTTGAATTGGTGCGTTTACTGCATTTCGTTCTGCGCCACCACGAACAATTGCATTTTGAGAATTTATATCTTTCAAATAACGGCGTCTTCCTAAAATAGTTTGCGTATATCCGTGTTCTCTCGCAAACTGAATTTGCTCATTTATATAGGCTTTTAATCGTGGATAAGTTTGATAATACGCTTCAATCAATGCCGAACTTTCTGAACGAGAAAGCGACGTTTGATTGCTCAATCCAAAGGCAGAAACCCCATAAATAATTCCAAAATTTACAGTTTTTGCGTGACTTCTTTGTTCGCGAGTAACTTCTTCTAAAGGTACATTGAAAACTTTTGAAGCCGTAGCCTTGTGAATATCTTCATTATTAAGGAACGATTGAATCATATTTTCTTCGCCACTTAAAGCCGCAATAATTCGAAGTTCTATTTGAGAATAATCCGCAGAAACCAAGGTGTAATTTTCATCACGAGCCACAAATGCTTTTCTAATTTGACGCCCTCTTTCTGTTCGAATTGGAATATTTTGCAAGTTCGGATTGTTAGAACTCAACCTTCCCGTTGCCGCCACAGTTTGCATATAGTCAGTGTGAATTCGGTGCGTAATGGCGTCAACTTGGTTTGGCAACGCATCAACATACGTATTTTGTAACTTCACTAATTGACGCCAATCAAGAATTGCTTTTACAATTTCGTGCTCGTTAACCAAGTAATTTAAAATCTCTTCGCCAGTAGCATATTGCCCTGTTTTTGTCTTTTTTTGTTTGGCACCACCAATTTTTAATTTGTCAAATAAAATATCACCTAATTGTTTCGGTGAAGCCAAATTGAATTTTTCACCAGCGATTTCATAAATAGTAGTTTCCAATTTTTTGATGTCATTTCCTAAATCGTGTGACAAGGATTTCAAGAAATCAACATCTACTCGAATCCCTTCTTTTTCCATATCGGCTAAAACTTTTACCAACGGAATTTCAATTTCTTCAAAGAGTTTTTTGGTTTCTGTTTTTTCTAATTCTAATGTAAAAATTTCTTTCAATTGCAACGTTACATCCGCATCTTCAACGGCATATTCTTTGATTTCTTCCAATGCCACATCGCGCATCGACCGTTGATTTTTACCTTTTTTCCCAATTAAATCTTCAATAGATTTAGGAGCATATTTTAAATAGGTTTCCGATAAAATATCCATATTATGACGCATATCAGGATTAATCAGATAATGCGCAATCATCGTATCAAACAGTTTTCCTTTTACAGAAATTCCATAATTAGAAAGTATTTTCAAATCGTATTTTAAGTTTTGACCAATTTTTTCAATGCCTTCATTTTCAAAAAATGGAATCAATTTATTGACTAAAACTTGTGCTTCTTCTTGATTTTCTGGGAAGGGAACGTAAAATCCTTTTCCTTTTTCATACGAAAATGAAATTCCCACTAATTCCGCGTGCAAGGCGTCTAAACCAGTTGTTTCAGTATCAAAACATACCGAAGTTTGGTTTTCTAAATTTTGCAAAAGTAATTTCAATCCCAATTCACCTTGGATAACTTGGTAAAAATGGGTTGTATTTTCTAATGTATTGTAATATTGATGGCGCGTTTCATCTGAAGTTTCATCGTGAAGTGTACTTCCAAAAAGGTCAAATTGTTCTTCGTTTTTAGGTTGCGGTTTTTTGTATAATTTGGCTTCGTCAACAGGATTCATTTGTGTTGAAGCCCCGCCTTTTCTAAAAATGGCATCAAATTGTTCCGCCATTCTTCTAAATTCCAATTCATTGAATAACGCATCTGTTTTATCAACATCTGGTGTCGATAATTCATAATCCGTTTCATCAAAAACAACTGGGCAATCCAAAAGAATTGTTGCCAATGTTTTAGACAAAATTCCTTTTTCTTTATTGGCTTCAATATTCTCTTTCATTTTCCCTTTTAGCTTATCGGTATTTGCCAAAAGATTTTCCATCGTGCCAAATTCTTTCAATAATTTTTTGGCTGTAACTTCACCAACACCCGGAAGTCCAGGAATATTATCGGCTGCATCGCCCATCATTCCTAAGAAATCGATTACTTGGTCTGGTCTTTCAATTTCAAATTTTGCAAGAACTTCAGGAATACCCCAAATCTCAATTCCATTTCCCATTCGGGCAGGTTTGTACATAAATATGTTCTCGGAAACCAATTGCGCAAAATCTTTATCGGGCGTAACCATAAAAACTTTATAGTTTTGTTTTTCCGCTTGTTTGGCAATTGTACCAATTAAATCATCGGCTTCATATCCTTTTACCTCAATAATCGGAATGTGCATCGCCTTTAATAATTCTTGAATATAAGGTACCGCAATTTTGATGGCATCAGGAGTTGCTTCACGATGGGCTTTGTATTCTGGGAAAATCTCATTTCTCAATTGACTTCCGCCATTGTCAAATGCAACAGCCAAATGATCTGGTTTTTCGCGTTTTATGACATCCATCAACGAATTCATAAATCCCATAATTGCAGAAGTATCCAAACCTTTTGAATTTATTCTTGGGTTTTTTATAAAAGCATAATAACCACGAAAAATTAAAGCATAAGCATCGAGGAGGAACAATCGTTTTTGAGCTGACATATATAATAAGGTATAATTTAATTTGTAAAAATAAACAAACGATTTCTAAAGTTGACTTCTACCGTTAAAATTTAATTAATTTATTTCAAAATAAAAATCAATGCTTCTATAAATGAATATTTTTACAAAGGTTTAAATCAAATTTTTATATGAATATTCTCATCGTTGAAGATTCCCAGGAATTAGCTATTGAAGTTTTAGATTATCTTTCTAAAAATGGCTACTTGTGTAAATGGGCGAAAAATTGTGAGGAAGCATTAGAGGAAATTAGTGTCAATAATTATGATGCAATGCTTCTTGATTTGGGTTTGCCCGACGGAAGTGGTTTTGATATTTTGAAAACTATTAGAAAAACAGAATCTAATATTGCAGTTATAATTTTGACTGCTCGTGGCGAATTGGACGATAGAATAAACGGATTGCAACTTGGCGCCGATGATTATCTGACAAAGCCGTTCGCATTAACAGAATTGGGCGCTCGCTTGTTTGCAATTATCCGAAGAATGAGCGGTTTTACCATTAATGAGTTAAAAATTCACGGATTTGTTTTGCAAATGCAGGATTACAAAGTGAGTTTTAATGACATTCAAATTAAATTGACCAAGAAAGAATTTGATGTTTTTCAATATTTAGTTTTGAATAAAAACCGAGTAATTACAAGATTACAATTAACAGAACATATTTGGGGCGACATTCTTGAAGTCAATTCTGATTCCAATTTTATTGATGTTCACGTTCGAAATCTTAGAAAAAAATTAGACAAACATACTTCTTTGGAATGGTTTGAAACAGTTAGAAATGTAGGTTATAGAATTAACGTTTAAATCATTTATTGTGAAAATAAAACTTCAACTTGCTATATTTAATGCACTTACCCGATTAATCGTGATTTTGGTTTTATGGTTTACACTTCCAATACTAGTTGAAAAAGTAATTTATCACAATGCCAATAAAGATTTAATAGAAAAAAAGCAAAAATTCATTAGCCATTTAGACAAAGAAGAAATCAATGATTTTATTGAAAGAAATGACAAAACTGAAACGTATGCCAGTTTTTCAACTTTGCACAGTGAATTTCTACAATTGTCACGATTGCCAAAACAATTTGCCCCAAATAAAACCATTTTCATTACCGAACCCCGCATAATTGAAGGGGAAGAAAATGATTATAGAATTTTGCAATATGATTTTATTTATGAAAAAATGGCGTACCGATTAGAAATCGGAAGTAGCTTAAGCGAAATTAAAGACCTTACTTTTACTATTCGATTTTTCATTCTAATTGTGCTTTTCATCATCTTGGTTGTTACTTTTTTGATGGATACTTTTTTCATTGAATACCTTTTAAAACCATTTTATAAAATTATTGACACCAAAATTAGAAGAGTTAATGAACCCGATATTTTTGATCATACACCAATAAAAACACATTCGACCGATTTTCAAGAATTGGATTCGGTTTTGAATCAAATGATGTACAGAATTAGTGAACTTTTCAAAAAAGAAAAGCAGTTTATTGCCAATGTTTCTCACGAATTATTGACGCCAATCGCCATTTTGAAAAACAAATTTGAAAACCTACTTCAAAACAATTCTTTAGACGATGATGCAATTGATAAAATTGCTGGTTCGTTGAAAACATTAGATATGTTGAAGAAAATTATCAATAATTTGCTGCTCATTTCAAGAATTGAAAACCATCAATATGTTGCCAATGAAACCATAAATCTGAAGGAATTACTATTTGATTTAAAGGATGATTTAAAAGACAGAATCGAAGAAAATGAGTTGACTTTTTCAATGAATCTTGAATCTAATTTTGAATTTTTAGGCAACAAAACCTTAATTCATATCCTTTTATTTAATTTAATTGTCAATGCAATCAAATACAATAAAAACCAAGGAAGCATAAAAATAAGCGATGCATTTTTAAATGAGAATTACATTCTATCCATTTCTGACACAGGAATTGGGATGAATGAAAAGCAAATTAGTAAAATATTCAACCGATTTGCACAAATCAATTCGGCACAAGAGGGACACGGACTTGGTTTGGCTATAGCCGATAGTATTGCGCATTTTCATCACATTAAAATTGAGGTAAATTCAATACCAAACGAGGAAACTACATTTCAATTAATTTTCCCAAAAAAGGCAAAATCATAAACAAAAGTTAAACTTCTTTTCAAGGGCAAATCTTCATTTAAACTTCATTTTACGAGCCTACATTTGTATCATAAAATAATCAAATTATTAATTATTAAATCTTACATTATGAAAAAAGTAATCATGTTAGTTGCCGTTCTTTTAGGAACAACTGTAATGGTAAATGCTCAAACTGAACCAGCTAAAACTGCTCCTGCTAAAGAAGTAAAAGCGGCTAAACACGCTAAAAAAGAGAAAGCTGAGAAAAAAGCTGATGCTCCAAAAGCTGAAGCAACTAAAGTTGAAGCTCCAAAAGCAAAAAAATAATTAAAAACTTTTTTGCTGAGTTTACTCAAATAAAACGTTAATTATTAAAAAAGCTGGTAAAGAAATTTATCAGCTTTTTTTGTGGTATCTATTTGTATTATAAGGCTTCGGCTACAATTTGAGTTAATTTTTATTTAACAGCAGTATCTTTTTCCTAATTTAGTTGTTATTTTGTCTAAAATTTTATTTAAATGGTTTTTCGCATACTTTTATTGTGTCTAATTTTATTGATTATCGACATCTACGCCTACCAAGCATTACGAACTTTACTCAAGTTGAAATGGATGCTGGTTTCCTACCAAATTATCAGTTTTTTTCTACTAATTTTTATAGTTTATTCCTTTATGCAATTCGACCGATCCGTTGGTCAAACCAAGCAAACGATGTTCACAATGGGACTTCTTTTATTGGTTTACATCCCAAAAATCGTAATGACATTAGTTTTAATGGGCGAGGATATTTTCAGAATTGGTGCTGGAACGTTGAATTATTTTTCAAATTATAACAGTGAAATTGATTTTCTTGCTTCAAGACGAAAATTTGTCAGTCAGATAGGTTTAGGATTGGCAGCAGTTCCTTTTTTATCTTTAATTTATGCTGTTACAAAAGGAAAATACAACTATAAAGTAATCAAACAACAAATTTTTTATCCTGATTTACCAGATGCTTTTGACGGTTTTACCATAACTCAAATCTCAGATGTTCACAGCGGAAGTTTTGATAATCCTGATAAAATTAATTACGCTATAGATTTGGTAAATGAGCAAAATTCAGATATGATTTTGTTTACTGGCGACATTGTAAATACAGATGCAAAAGAAATGTACCCTTGGATTGACACTTTCAAGCGCATCAAAAAACACGAATATGGGAAATATTCCGTTCTTGGAAATCACGATTATGGGGAATATGTTACTTGGCCAACGGAACAAGAAAAAGTTGATAATTTTGAAGCTATAAAAGATTTATACGGACAAATTGATTTTAAACTTCTGTTAAACGAGCATACATTTATCCAAAAAGGAGAAGACAAAATTGCCCTTGTAGGGGTTGAAAATTGGGGTAATAATTTCAAAAAAGTAGGTGATATTAATTTGGCTTCCGCCAATTTGACTAAGGATGATTTCAAGATTTTAATGAGTCACGACCCGTCACATTGGGAATATGAAGTGAAAAATCACGACAAACATTTTCATCTAACATTATCTGGACATACGCACGGAATGCAATTTGGTATAGAAATTCCAGGATTTATAAAGTGGAGTTTGGCGCAATATGTCTATAAACAATGGGCTGGTTTATACGAAAACAAAGGAAGATACGTTTATGTGAACAGAGGGTTTGGATTTCACGCTTATCCAGGACGTGTTGGAATAATGCCAGAAATTACTGTGATAGAACTAAAAAAAGGAAAATATACAGTGTAATTTGTTAAATTCCTTATATTTGTACCGTATTATCTCTATTCAGAAGTCTAAATTATATTAAATTTTTGGTTTTATGTCAAAATTTGGAGAACTTATAAATACTCAATTGCCAGTGCTAATTGATTTTTACACGGAATGGAACGAGCCTTCGGTTTCTATGCATCCTGTTATTAGAGATGTGGCCGCAGCCCTTGGTGACAAAGCGAAAGTCATAAAAATTGACGTTGATAAAAATCAAGAATTAGCCGATGCTTTACGAATTAAAGGACTTCCAACTTTGATGATTTACAAAGAAGGTCAAATGGTTTGGAGACAATCTGGTGAGCTTGATGCCAACACAATTATTGGTCTTGTTCAAGAGCAACTTTAGGCTCAAAAATTCCTTTTTCAGTTTTATTTTACCCTTTATTTGAAAAAATAACTACTTTTTTCATTCCAATTCCCATTATTTTTACTTTTTTTTAGATTTATTCCAAAACAGCAAAGGAAAATCCTTTTACTTTCAAGAATTCTAACGTTTTTGGTAACGCATATTCTAAATTTCGGAACGCTTTTTTACTATCGTGAAATACAATAATACTTCCAGAAGTTACATTTTGCAATACATTTTGCAAACATTGTTCTGGATTTACTTCGGCATCAAAATCGGCAGTGAGAATGTCCCACATAATAATTTTATATCCCAAATTGCGTAATTCTTTCGCTTGGTCGCGTTTTATTCTTCCGTAAGGCGGTCTGAAGATTGAAGGTTTTAGATTTACTATTTTAGAATTTTTCAAAATTGCTTCTTGACAAAGTGCTACGTTTTCAATGTATTCTTTAGTGGCAATTTCCCAACCTTTCAAATGATTAAAAGTATGATTTCCCACAGAATGTCCTTTTAAAAGTACCGAATTAAAGATTTCTGGAAACTTATTTATGTTGTCACCAATGCAAAAAAAGGTGGCTTTGGCTTCAAATTTTTCTAATTGTGATAAAGTCCATTCGGTGATTTCAGGCGTTGGTCCATCATCAAAAGTGAGATATACTTTTTTTTCATTGTTCGGAACATCCCAAACGTATTTTGAGAACACTTTCTTAACTATGAAATTTGTTTTTATCCAATAGAAACTCATAAAATTTGGATTTAATATTAGAAAATCAGTCACGAAGTAAAAGTAGCAAAAACACAGATTTCACAGATTCACACAGACAAATCTGTGTAAATCTGTGAAATCTGTGTTTAATTTCTTCTATTTTTTATTCCGAAGTTTCTATTCATTATCACGACCAAATCGCTCAAACATTTTATTATACATATTGAAAACTTTTTTGTTTTCGTTGTAAAATGATACGTCTTCACTATTTTTCATCACTTCCAATAAACTTCTGTAACGCTCAATATTAGTGACAACTTCCATCGCCACAGAACCTAAATCTGATGGTTTGTAAGTGCTGTAATATTTCAGTTGCTCTTTGTATTTTGCCGTTAATTCATTAAGCAATTTACGTGCTTTTTCCTTTTTGCCAATCGCATAATAACCACTTGCAAAAGGCTCAACCATAGTATAATAATCGTAATATTTCAAAGGCATTTTCGTCATTGCCAAATCAATTACTTTTTCTGCTTTCGCAAATTTCCCTTCGTTAATCAGCTGTTCCATCAACCTTGAAATGTTGGTTCTGTAGGAAATACTATTTCTGCGCGTTTCAGGATCGTGGTAAATTTTTGAACTATCACCGTTGCCCCAATCCCATTTCATAATCAAATCATACATTTTATCGGAATCAATGGAACCCATATCGTGTTGGCTCGCATCTTTTGGTAACGGCGTTTTCACAGGCACTAATTTGTAAACCATTCCATCCAATTGAAGGTAATCTTTCATCCAAATATAATCATCATCGCCAAAGCTTCCAGGTGAAAAATAGATTGGTCGTTTCCAATTGTTATTGGCAACAATATCCAACATCATCAAACGGTTTTTGTAAATTGCTCGTCCTTTTATGTCAATATCAATATAAGGAACAATGGAATCATAGAATTTTGGATTTACCACTTTGTTTTTAATGATGTTGTTTTTATCAATTAGAAGTCGGATTTTATTGGTTGGATAAAAATGAACTTTTTGTCCATTTTGCATATCAACAATTGTTTTTGGATCGTTGCTTTTAGCAAATTCCATAAAGTTTTTAATGTCCCAACGCGCTTCCGTTAATTGATTGTAAACTATATAATCTAATTTATCACCCACATATTGATCGTGTGTGAACGATATTGGCAAACCATCAGATTTATACGATTTGCTTTTCATTTGATCAATATACCAATCGGTCATAAACAAACTCGTATTTACAATTTTGATGTCTGTTCTCACATTTTCAATTTCTTGAGCGTACCAAAGTGGGAACGTATCATTATCACCAATGGTAAATAGAATTGCATTTTTATCGCAAGAATTCAGATAATTTTTTGCCAATGCAATCGCAGTATATTTTCCAGAACGGTCGTGATCATCCCAGTTTTGCGTTGCCATTAAAGCTGGCGCACCAATCAAAGTTACAGCAAGAACAAGAGGTCCAGCGATTTTTGGTTGTAAATAATTCTTCAAATAATCATAAATTGCAAACACGCCAATTCCAATCCAAATGGCAAAAACGTAAAATGAACCTACCAAAGCATAATCTCTTTCACGAGGTTCAAACGGTCTTTCGTTCAGATATACTTTCAATGCCAATCCCGTGAATAAAAACAAGACTAACAGTACATAAAAACTCTTTTGGTCTTTTTTAGCGTGGTATAATAATCCGATAATCCCCAGTAAAAACGGAATGAAATAATAAACATTTCTACCTTTATTGTTCAATGTATCCGAAGGCAAATCTACTTGTGAGCCTAAATGTGCTTCGTCGATAAAATTAATTCCGCTCAACCAATTTCCATCTATTGTGTCATAATTTCCTTGATTGTCATTTTGACGACCCGTGAAATTCCACATTAAATACCTCCAATACATATATCCAAATTGGTATTCAAACATAAAGCTGAAATTATCAACTGTGGTTGGTTTTTCAATTATTAGGTAATCTCCATAACTTTTCAAGAATGAAATATAGCCTTCGTTATCGATTTTTTTGGAAGCATAAGCTGCTCTAAATTCAGCAACCGTTTTCTCCACTTCATTTCGTAATTGAGCCGTTGCTTTTCCAACTTCTTCTTCGGTTAATTTATTTACATCGATTCCATATTCACCTAATTCGTCTTCATACGGATGATTTGGATCGATTTTAAATTCTAACGGATGCGTAAAATTCATATAATTTTCTACGTGTTCCGTGCTCCATAATCGGGGTAAAATCGCTTTGTGATTGTCGTCACTATTTTGTTCTGCGTTTTTAAAATTATTGGTAATGATGTATTTTCCCGTTTTATAATCTCTTTCATAGTTGGGTGCTTTGTCTAAATAAGGGGTTTCTTTATCTAAACCTGCAAAAGTATCTGAGTATTGAGGCCCATAAAACAAAGGATTAACGCCGTATTGTTCTCTGTTATAATACGCTAAAACTTCTGCTGCATCTGATGGTTTATTTTCATTAATTACGGTATTTGCATTAGCGCGAATGGGCAACATCATCCAAGTTGAAAACCCAATGAAGATAAATAATATGCAAAGAATTAAAGTGTTAATCTGAACATATCCTTTTGATTTTGTGTATTTAATTCCAAAATAAAACAAACTTATCAATAATAATGTCACGAAAATAGTCCCAGAATCAAATGGTAATCCCATTTCATTGACCATAAAAATCTCCGCTTTTCCGAAAAATGCCATTGTCAAAGGCAATAATAATTTGAATATAAATAATAAAACGGCAACAACTACAACATTGGCAATGATGAAATTTTTAACAGTTACGGTTTTATAATTTTTGAAGAAATATAAAAATCCAATCGCAGGAATGGTCAATAATGCCATAAAGTGAACACCGAAAGAAAGTCCAATTACCAATGAAATCAATAGCAACCATCTGTTTCCTCGTGGTGTATTCATATCTTGTTCCCATCGTAAACCAAGCCAAAACAACAATGCTATAAACAAAGTTGCCATTGCATAAACTTCCGCTTCAACGGCATTAAACCAGAAACTATCTGAAAAAGTATATGCCAAAGCGCCAATAAATGAACTTCCTAAAACTACAATTGCATTATTTTTTGAAATTGGCTCTACCGCTTCATTTTCAGAATTTGATTCAGAAATTGAAGAAACTATCTTTCTAATGAGCAATGTTGACGACCAAAACAGGAATAAAATTGTGAAGGCACTTGAAAAAACCGACATCATATTTACCATTACGGCAACGTGTTGTGCATCGGTGGCAAACATGGCGAAAAAGGCGCCAATCATCTGAAACAAAGGAGCTCCCGGCGGATGTCCCACTTCCAATTTTGCAGCTGTGGCGATATATTCTCCGCAATCCCAGAAACTCATGGTGGGTTCAACGGTGAGCGTGTAGGTTGTTAATGCTATTGCAAATGTGATCCAGCCTAAAATGGTATTCCATTTATTGAAATTGAAGTTTGTCATATTTATAGTATGAATTTTACTTTGTTTTTAGATGTACAAAGAAAATGTTTTTTTGCTTAAAGAAATGCTAAATATTTATTTTTAATTTTTTTACCTAAAAAATTTGTAGAACTTAAAATTTCGTTTAAATTTGCACTCGCTTAACAGCAATGAAATTGGTCTATGGTGTAATGGTAACACAACTGTTTTTGGTGCAGTCTTTCTAGGTTCGAGTCCTAGTAGACCAACAAAAAACTCCTCAAGAAATTGAGGAGTTTTTTTTATTTTAAAGCGTTGTTGAATTCGGTATTTTTATTCCTTTAAAAAAATCTTCTAAACTAATTTCCAACAATCTACAAATTTTAATTAGTGTTTTTAATTCAAAATTTGCTCCTGTTTCTAATCTCCAATAAGCGGAACGACTCATTTCTAAATCGAATGCAATATGTTCATAATTAGAATAACCTTTTGCTTTTCTTAATTCTTTTAATCTTAACGCAATGGCTTTAAGCTCATCTTGATTGGGTTTTGGGTTTGAATTTTCCATACACAAAACTCATAAATTATACTTTTCTATAGTACTCTACAATAAAGTACACTATATAATAGAATTTTTATATATTTGTATTTAATATAAAACTGACAAAATGAAAAAATTATTATTTATAGCAATGGGTCTTGCTTTAACAACCCAAATGGTTAAGGCTCAAGTGCCTTCTTATGTTCCAACAAATGGTCTTGTTGGGTATTGGCCATTTAATGGCAATGCAAATGATGAAAGCGGAAATGGGAATAATGGGACGGTTAATACAGCTACTTTAACAACTGATAGATTTAGTAATGCGGGTAGTGCGTATAGTTTTGATGGTGCGTCAAATTACATAAGCGTTCCAACAAGTTCCAACTTAAATATAATTGGAAATTTCTCTTTAAGTTCTTGGGTGAAATTAGCGGTTTCAACAATCTCAAATCCTAATTATGAACATCGATTTATCCTTTCCAAAAATGCTGGATTAACGGGACAAGGAACTTGGCATTTTGCGTTGGAATCTCAATCAAATCAACCTTATCAAATCCATTATAACGCAGACCCATGTTTTTGCTTAAGTTCTATAGGCGGAGTGAATAGTCAAGTCTCTGATTTGAATTGGCATTTAATCAATGTAAGCTACAATAGTGTCAATAATGAATTAAAGTATTATTTAGATGGCATCTTAGTTTATACATCTACTCAATTTAACTATATAAATTTAAATACACAATATAATTTGTTGATTGGAAAAGAAAATGTTGGAATCCAAGGTTTTTTCAATGGAAAAATAGACGACATCGGAATCTGGAACCGCGCATTAACCCAACAAGAAATTACAAATTTATACAACTCTGTCAGTTCTAATGAATGCTTAACAATGACAATAAATACTGGTGTTTTAAACACAACACCAGTTACTTATACAAGTTCTGTAAACATTTATCCAAATCCAGCAAATGACCATATTACTATTGATTGTGGTAATTTAGCAAATGTTTCGGGCTGGACAATCAAAATAGTGAACACGTTGGGTCAAGAAGTATTTAGTGGCGCTATGAATACACAACAATATGTTGTTCCGTTAAATACTTGGAGCGGTCAAGGAGTTTATTTTGTCAAACTTTATGATGCTTCAAACAACTTAATGAATATTAAGAAAATTATTTTACAGTAAATCTTTAATAAAATGAAAACTCCTCAATTGAGGAGTTTTTTTATTTTGAGAAGGTTGTTATTTATAATTTCAAATTAAAACGATTTCAAAAACCTGTTTTTTGTAAAAAAAGTCATAATAATTACCACAATTCTTATGAAAAAATAAGACAATAAGTTAGAATACCTTGTAAAAAAACCATCACTCTTTTTTAATGTTTCTGGAGTAATTTTGGTGCATTGCACAATTATTTTATCTAAATCCAATAAAAATTTCTCGGAAAATGCTTCCGATTTAACTTCCACATTCATTTCGATACTTCCAAAAGAACTTAAATTATTCATATTAAAGGAACCAATAGTTGTCCATTTTCTATCTATAACTGCTGCTTTTCCATGTAATACCGATTTATTCCATTCGTATATTTCAATATTATATTTCAATAAAAGGGAATACAAATATAGGGAGGCGCTTCTTAAAAATGGTAAATCAGAAATTCCAGAAACTATCAATGTTATAGGTACGTTTCGCTTTGATGCTTTTTTTAATGCCCAAGCAATTTTTCTTCCTGGGAAAAAATAACTACCAACAATTACAATTTCTTTTTGAGCGTTTGAAATCGCTTTCACATATTCTTTTTGAACCTCATTTTTTCTATTCAACCAATCGTTTTGTAATATTCTAACAGCAATTGGTTCTTTATCAAAAATAGTAGCTTCAATTTTACTTTTCCGTACTTTTCTTTTTTTGAAATAAAAATTTCTGCAAATTTGTTGAACAGGTCTAGCCACTTTGCTTTCTATTTCAATTGCATAGTCAAGCCAAGGAGTTTCAAAGGAACTTGTATGGTATTTATCGGCAATATTTATTCCTCCAATCATTACTTTATTACCATCAGAAACGACTACTTTTTGATGCAATCTGCGTCCTATATAAAAAGAATTTAAAGAAAATAACGGGGAAAAAAATCGCACATTTACACCGTAATATCGCAGTTCTTTTACAATATTTGAAGAAAAGGAATTGGAACCAAATCCATCTAAAAGCAAATAGATTTTCACGTCTCGATTGGCAGCTTTTTTCAAGGCTTCAACGATTCTTAAACCCGTTGAATCGGTGTCAAAAATGTAAGTTTGTATGTGTAATTCCTTTTTGGATTCATTAATTAATTCTTCTAATCGCAAGAAATAGTCATTGCCACTGTAAACCAATTCAATTGTTTTTTGAGGAGAACGTGTTTTTATTTCCTGTAATAACATAGTCATTTAGGTTTTATTTAAAGTGAAATTTAATTGAATAAATAGGCTAGTTTCTTTGTAATAGAATCCCTTCTTTTAACGGTAACTTTTAAATTTATATTGTTTAATATATCAAGTTTAACTTTTTTATAAGTATATATAGTTATAAAAATAACATTTGTATTCTATTTAAAATATGTTTGATTAAATAAACCGATGAAAAGTAAATATCCCCGATAAAATGCATCTTTGACATTTGAACAAGCCCTTTCGATAAATTAATTTCAAAAACAATCATTAATAAAGAGTTTATAATTCAATTCTTACTTTTATCTTTGTATGTTAAAACTAACATTGAAATGGATAATCACAATAAAAGAAGAGAAGCGTTATTATACCACGCCAAACCAACACCTGGGAAAATTCAAGTGGTTCCAACAAAAAAATATGCTACTCAAAGAGATTTGTCATTGGCTTATTCTCCAGGAGTTGCGGAACCTTGTTTAGAAATTGCAAAAGACGTTAATAACGTTTATAAATATACTGCTAAAGGCAATTTAGTAGCCGTAATTACTAATGGAACTGCCGTTTTAGGTCTTGGTGACATTGGTCCCGAAGCTTCAAAACCAGTGATGGAAGGAAAGGCTTTGTTGTTTAAAATATTCGCTGATATTGATGTTTTTGATATTGAAGTTGACACCAAAGATATTGAAGCTTTTATTGCAACCGTGAAAAACATTGCGCCTACTTTTGGGGGAATAAACCTTGAAGATATAAAAGCACCAGAGTCTTTTGAAATTGAAAGACGTTTGGTTGAAGAGTTGAATATTCCTGTAATGCATGACGATCAACACGGAACAGCGATTATTTCTTCGGCAGCTTTATTGAATGCATTAGAATTAGCAAAGAAGAATATTTCAAATGTAAAAATTGTTATATCTGGAGCGGGTTCAGCAGCATTGGCTTGCGCAAATTTATATGTTTTATTGGGTGTAAATCCTGATAAAATCATCATGTTTGATAAAGACGGAGTTTTGTCAAGTGATAGAACAGACTTGTCAGATTTACAAAAAAGATATTCAAAAGGAATTAAAAATACGGATTTAAAAGAAGCTCTTTTGGGAGCAGATGTTTTCTTAGGACTTTCTGCAGGAAATATTTTATCGCCAGATATGTTGCTTGGAATGGCAAAAGACCCAATTGTTTTTGCAATGGCGAATCCAATTCCAGAGATTGATTATGATGTTGCAATTGCCACAAGGAAAGATATAATTATGGCAACTGGGCGTTCAGATCATCCAAATCAGGTGAACAATGTACTTGGATTTCCCTATATTTTCAGAGGTGCTTTAGATGTTCGAGCAACAAAAATTAATGAAGCTATGAAAATGGCGGCTGTGAAAGCATTGGCTGCCTTAGCAAAAGAATCGGTTCCAGAGCAAGTGAATATTGCTTATGGAGAAACTAAATTAATTTTTGGGCGTGATTATATTATTCCAAAACCATTTGATCCGAGATTGATTTCTACCGTTGCGCCAGCAGTAGCAAGAGCTGCAATGGAATCGGGAGTTGCGTTGCATCCCATTTTAGATTGGAAAAAATATGAAGAAGAATTATTAGATCGCTTGGGTTCTGACAATAAAATGGTGCGCCTTTTGGCAAATAGAGCAAAAACGGAACCAAAACGAGTTGTATTTGCAGAAGCAGATCATCTTGATGTTTTGAAAGCAGCTCAAATTGCTTATGAAGACAAAATTGCTTTTCCAATTTTATTAGGAAATAAAGAAATTATATTAGAATTAAAAGAAGAAATTGGATTTGATGCAGACGTTCCGATATTTGACCCAAAAACAAAAGGAGAAGATAAAAGAAGAAATCATTACGCCGATATTTTCTGGAAATCGAGACAGCGAAGAGGAATTTCCCTTTTAGATGCTCAAAAATGGATGCGGGAGCGTAATTATTTTGCCGCAATGATGGTAAACGAAGGTGATGCGGATGCTATGGTTTCAGGGTATTCACGAAGTTATCCGTCGGTTGTAAAACCTATTTTACAATTAATTGATAAAGCACCTGGAATTTCATTGGTTGCAACTACCAATATGATGATGACCAATCGAGGTCCTATGTTTTTATCGGATACGGCAATAAATCCAAATCCATCTGCGGTTGATTTAGCAAAAATTGCCTTGATGACAGTAAAAACAGTTCGAATGTTTGGCTTAGAGCCCGTAATTGCAATGATTTCTTATTCTAATTTTGGTTCTTCAACAAATGAAAGTGCTAACAAAGTTAGAGAAGCCGTTACGTTTTTACATGAAAATCATCCTGAATTACAAGTTGACGGAGAACTTCAAGCCGATTTTGCATTGAATCCAGAAATGCTAAAAGATAAATTTCCATTCTCAAAATTGGCAGGGAAAAAAGTAAATACTTTAATTTTTCCCAATTTAGAATCGGCAAATATTACCTATAAATTATTGAAAGAATTGTACAAAGTTGATTCTATTGGCCCAATAATGCTTGGAATGGATAAGCCAGTTCACATTTTTCAACTCGGAGCAAGTGTCGAAGAAATGGTGAATATGGTTGCGGTTGCGGTTGTTGATGCTCAAGAAAAAGACAAGAGAAATAAAATAAAATAGTTTGTTTCAAAAAAGCACTATATATAATGACTAAGAATATTTTCAATTGAAGATTTTTCTTATATTTGAAAATTACTTAACAAAAATGATAGCACACTTACAAGGAAAATTAGTAGAAAAAACACCTACAGAAGTCATAATAGATTGCAATGGCGTTGGTTATCATGTCAATATTTCTTTGCATACCTATTCCTTACTTCCGGCTTCGGATGCTATAAAATTATTTACTTATCTTCAAATTAAAGAAGATTCACATACGCTTTTTGGATTTGTAGAAAAATCGGAGCGTGAAATTTTCAAAATGTTACTTTCTGTTTCAGGAATTGGCGCAAGCATTGCAAGAACAATGTTGTCGTCATTGGAACCAAAACAAATTATACATGCAATTGCTTCCGCAGATGTTGTTACCATTCAGTCCATAAAAGGAATTGGAAGTAAAACAGCGCAAAGAGTAATATTGGATTTAAAAGATAAAGTGTTAAAATTGTATGATTTAGACGAAGTTTCTATGAGTCAAAGCAATACAAATAAAGATGAAGCGTTATCTGCTTTGGAAGTTTTGGGTTTCATTAGAAAATCAGCGGAGCGAGTGGTGGAAAAAATCGTTAAAGAAAATCCTGATGCCACTGTGGAAAACATCATAAAATTAGCCTTAAAAAATTTATAATACTTGAAAACATTTTATATAAAAAATCTAAATTTAATCCTAAAAACAAGTGTTTTTTTACTTGTTTTACTTTTTGATTTTACACTACAAGCCCAAGTTAATGAAGTTGTTCAAGATTCAACCAAAATGGGTTATTCAACGGGTCAAATAGGCATTCCAAATCCTCCAAGTGTTGTTGATTTATATGTTTATGATCCGTTGACAGATCGCTACGTTTTTACAAGTTCTGTTAGTGGGTTTTCAATTAATTATCCTGTAATTCTTACTCCGAAAGAATACAACGCAATGGTTTTGAAGGAATCGATGCGTACTTATTTTAGGAAAAAATTAGATGCGATTGATGGGAAAAAGGAGGGGAGTGAAGCTGCTAAAAAAGATTTATTACCAAGATATTATGTGAATAATAGTTTTTTTGAAACCATCTTTGGAGGCAATACAATTGACGTTAAACCAACAGGTTCAGTAGAAATGGATTTGGGTGCACGATATACAAGACAAGATAATCCTTCCTTTTCTCCGAGAAATAGATCAAGTACTACTTTTGATTTTAATCAAAGAATAAGCATGAGTTTAATGGGAAAAGTGGGAACGAGATTGAGTGTAAATGCTAATTATGATACACAATCAACTTTTGCTTTTCAAAACCTTATCAAATTGGAATACAATCACGATTTGAAAGCTAATGAAGATGATATAATTCAAAAAATAGAAGTTGGAAATGTCAGTATGCCTTTGAATACTTCGTTAATTCGAGGTGCTCAAAGTTTATTTGGTGTGAAAGCGCAACTTCAATTTGGCAAAACAACAGTTACGGGAGTATTTTCTGAACAAAAATCACAAACAAAATCGGTTACTTCTCAAGGTGGCGGAACCATTCAGAATTTTGAGTTATTTGCATTAGATTATGATGCGGATCGTCACTTTTTCTTGTCTCAATATTTTAGAAACAAATACGATTCATCGCTAAAAAATTATCCTTATGTTGATAGTAGAGTTCAAATTACACGAGTAGAAGTTTGGATTACAAACCGACAAAATCGTGTTACAACTACCAATAATAATCTAAGAAATATTATTGCGCTTCAGGATTTAGGAGAATCTCAATTGACTGGGTTAAATGATAATGAAATTGTAGTTGTAAATCCATCTACAGGATTTTTTATTAATCCAACTAACTCGCCATCAGACAATAGAAATAATAAATATAACCCTGCATTAATTGATAATGGAGGTTTTTTAAATGGGAATATTAGAGAAATTGTAACTGCAAGTTCAGGATTTAACGGCATTACGGTTAGTGAAGGTCAGGATTATTCTAAATTGGAAAATGCCAGAAAATTAAACGCTTCGGAATTTACATTTCATCCACAATTAGGATATATTTCGTTACAACAAAAATTAACAAACGATGAGGTTTTGGCAGTTGCCTACCAATATACTGTTGGGGATGTTGTGTATCAAGTTGGTGAATTTGGAACTGATGGAGTGCAAGCAACAGAGACCGGTGGGGTTACGCCAGGAACTACTCAGCCTACAACAATTACAACTCAAAGTTTGATTTTGAAATTACTTAAAAGTAATTTGACAAGTGTTGAAAATCCAACAACACATATTACAAGACCTATTTGGAACTTGATGATGAAAAATATTTATCAGATTCCGGGAGCCTTTCAATTGCAACAAGCTGATTTTAAATTCAATATCCTTTATACGGATCCATCGCCATTGAATTATATTAATATAGTTTCACCACTTCCTCAACCTCAGGATTTAGTAACTTCTACACCTTTGTTAAAGGTTTTCAATGTAGATAAATTAAACTCTAATAATGATCCACAAGCAGGAGGAGATGGATTTTTTGATTTTATACCAGGACTTACCGTAGATTCTCAAAACGGTAGAATTATATTTACAACAGTGGAACCTTTCGGAAAACATTTATTTGAAAAATTACGAGATGATACTAATAGAAATTATAATGGAGATCCAAATAGTATATTAGACTATAATGCCAATCAGAAAAAATATGTTTACAGAAGTTTGTACCGTCAATCACAAGCAACGGCATTGCAAGAAAGCGATAAAAATAAATTTCAATTAAAAGGAAAATTCAAATCTTCTGGTGGAGAAGGAATACCAATTGGTGCTTTCAATGTTCCAAAGGGTTCTGTTGTTGTAACTGCTGGAGGACGCGTTTTGGTTGAAGGTATCGATTATAGCGTGAATTATCAATTGGGGCGTGTTCAAATTTTAGACGCATCGCTTCAAGCATCAAATACTCCAATTAACGTTTCATTAGAAAATAATGCTGTTTTTGGGCAACAAACCCGAAGATTTATGGGTTTCAATGTGGAACATAAAATATCAGAAAAGTTTTTAATAGGTGCTACATTTTTAAAAATGACAGAAAAACCGTTTACTCAAAAATCGAGTTATGGTCAAGAATCTGTGAACAATACTATTTTTGGATTTAATACTAATTTTTCTACCGAAGTACCATTTTTTACAAGATTAGTAAATAAATTACCCAATGTAGATACTGATGTTCCTTCAAATTTATCTTTTAGAGGAGAAATTGCTTTCTTGAAACCAGATACTCCTCAAGCAGATCAATTTCAAGGCGAATCTACAATTTATGTTGATGATTTTGAAGGCTCTCAAACCTCAATAGATATGCGAGCTCCCTATTCATGGAGTTTGTCATCTACACCCGATAAATCCCCTCGAAGTTCATACGATTTTAATGCAACAGCAACAGATTTGAGCTATGGTTATAAAAGAGCAAAATTATCATGGTATAGTATTGATCCAACATTTTATGCTTCTCGCCCTTCTGGATTGACTATTCAAGATATTTCTTTAAATTCAACTAGACGAATTTATAGCGAAGAATTATATCCCGTAACCGATATTGCAATTGGACAAACGCAAGTGGTAAATACATTAGATTTAACCTATTATCCAAAAGAAAGAGGTTCTTATAATTATAATCCAGCTGCTGCAGCAACAAATGAATTACCAAATCCTCAGGGAAATTTTGGAGGAATAATGCGTTCTTTAAATTCTACTAATTTTGAACAAAGCAATGTTGAGTACTTGCAATTTTGGATATTAGATCCTTATTATGATCCAGGAAATATAGCAAGCGAAACCGCAGCATCAAATACTGGAAAGATTTATTTTAATCTTGGTTCTATCTCGGAAGATGTTTTAAAAGACGGCAGAAAACAATTTGAAAATGGACTAGGGCCAGATCAAATATTGGTAACGCCTCAGCCAATTTGGGGGAATGTGCCAGCATCGCAATCTTTAATTTATGCATTTGATACGAATGCCGCTAATAGAGGAAATCAAGATATAGGTTTAGATGGTTTAAATAATAGTGAAGAAGCTAATAAATTCCCTGATTTTTCAGGTGTTCAAGATCCTTCTTCTGATGATTATGGATATTATTTAGCTGCTGAAGGTTCCGTACAAGAGCATTATAAAAATTATAATGGAACACAGGGCAATTCCCCAGTTGATGTAACAGATTCAAATAGAGGTTCTTCTACGCTTCCAGATGTTGAGGACATCAATCGAGATAATACGATGAATACTATTAATGCGTATTACGAATATAGTATCTATTTACATAAAAACATGACTATTGGAGTAGATCGATATGTAACTGATATTAGAGAAACCGATGCGGCAAATTTGCCAGCTGGTGCGAATGCTACAAAAGCAAGATGGATTCAGTTTAAAATTCCAGTTTCTCAGCCTGAAAATGCTATTGGAGGAATTTCAGATTTCAGAGCTATTGGCTATATGCGAATGTTTATGACTGGTTTCAGTGATAATTTAACCGTTCGTTTTGGTGCTTTAGATTTAGTTAGAGGAGAATGGAGACGCTATACCAACACTTTAGATGCAACAGATCCAAACCCATCTGACGACAATACTGATTTTGATGTTTTGGCAGTAAATCTTCAAGAAAACGGAAACAGAAGCCCAATAAAATATGTTTCTCCACCTGGAGTTGTCCGCGAACAATTGTATAATAATAATTCTGTAATCAATCAAAATGAGCAAGCATTAGCAATGAGGGTCGGAGGAGCTGGATTGCAACCTGGTGATTCAAGAGCAGTTTTCAAAAATTTAAGTGTTGATATGCGACAATATAAAAACTTGAAAATGTTTTTACACGCTGAAGCACTTCCAGCACCATCCGACCCAACACCACTTCAAAATGATCAAATGGTTGGTTTTATCCGATTTGGAAATGACTTCACGCAAAACTTTTATCAAGTAGAAATCCCTTTAAAAGTAACTGCTGAAGGTGCATCAACAGCAGAAGACATTTGGCCAGAAATAAATAATATAAATTTACCATTATCACTTTTAACACAATTAAAAATATTAGCAATGGGTGGTAATGCTCCCGCTGAAGATGCGAACGGAATTCGGTATATTGATGATGACGTTTTAGACCCTTCTTTAGCAACTAATACAAGTAGAGGTAAATTGAGATTAGGAATTAGGGGAAATCCAAATTTTGGATTGGTACGTACTTTAATGGTTGGTATAAAAAGTAAGTCAACAAATACGAGTCCTATTCGTGGTGAAGTTTGGTTCAATGAACTTCGATTATCTGGAATGGACAACAATGGTGGAATGGCTACAGTTGTTAATTTAGACACCAATTTTGCCGATTTGGCAACAGTTTCCGCTACTGGAAAGCGAAGTACAGCTGGTTTTGGTTCCTTAGAACAAGGTCCAAATGAAAGAAGTCGTGAAGATCTTTTTCAGTATAATTTCGTTTCAAATTTGAGTATCGGTAAATTATTGCCTAAAAAATGGGGGATTAATTTGCCGTTCAATTATGCAGTTGGTGAAGAAATTATCACACCACTTTACGATCCATTTAATCAGGATATTAAATTGCAACAACTGATTGATATTACAACAAACCAAGCTGAAAAAGATAACATTAGAGACAGAGCAATTGATTATACGAAACGCAGAAGTATCAATTTTATAGGGGTAAAAAAAGAAAGAGGTGAAAAACAAAAACCTCATGTTTATGATCCTGAAAATTTAACTTTATCGTATTCTTATAATGAAGTGAAGCGACACGATTTTGAGATTGAAAGTTATTTGGACAAACAAGTCAATACAACTGTTGATTATGCCTATACATTTCAGCCAAAACCATTTGAACCATTCAAAAAAGCAAAAGTTTTCAAGAAAAGTGATTATTGGAAACTGTTGAGTGATTTTAATTTTAATTATTTACCTACAAATATTTCTTTTAGTTCAAATATTATCAGACAATACAACAGACAAGAATTTCGTCAAGTGGAAGTTGCAGGAATTGGACTAGACCCTTTATACAGAAGAAATTTCTTGTTCAACTATCAATATGGATTCAATTATAATTTGACGAAATCTTTGAAATTAAACTTCACAGCATCATCAAATAATATTGTTAGAAACTATTTGGATCAAAATAATGTTCCGAATAATACCGTTACAATTTGGGATGATTATTGGAACGTTGGAGATCCAAATCAGCATACACAACAATTGACTGTTAATTATGATTTGCCAATAAATAAAATTCCATTGTTTAGTTTTGTAAAATCCACCTATTCTTATACGGGAAATTATAGTTGGCAAAAAGCATCTGCAGCTTTATCATCTGTTGAAGCCACAGACGGAACTTTATATAATTTAGGAAATACTATTCAAAATTCCGCATCACAAAAATTAAATACTGCTTTTAATATGGATGCTTTTTATAAGTACATTGGCCTGTCAAAACAAACAAAAAAAGCACCTCAATCAACTCCAAAAGTTGCTCCAAAACCAGGGCAGAAAGTTGTAAATACGCCACCACAGCAAAACACGTCTGAAGGCAATATCTTTATCGATGGAATAAGAGGGGTATTGACTAGCGTAAAAAACATTCAAATAAATTACACAGAAAATAAAGGAACTGCCTTGCCAGGATATTTACCTGGATTAGGATTCTTGGGAACCTCAAAACCAACTTTAGGATTCGTATTTGGATCCCAAGACGATGTTCGTTTTGAATCTGCAAAAAATGGTTGGTTAACAAATTACCCAGAATTTAATCAAAATTTTACGCAAGTGACAAATAAAACATTAAACCTTACGGCAAATATGGATTTGTTTCCTGATTTCAAAATTGATTTAACTGCTGATAGAACTTTTGCGGAGAATTTTTCTGAACAATTTGATGTTTCTGCAGGACAATATAATTCAAGATCCCCATATAGTACTGGTAATTTTGCGATTTCAACGGTTTTGCTTAAAACATCTTTTAGAAATAGTGATATCAATGAATCTTCAGCATTTAATGATTTTAGAGGAAATAGAATTATTGTTGCGAATCGTTTGGCCGAACAATATTATCACTCATCGACTTTCCCGATGGATGCTGAAGGTTATCCGGTAGGTTTTGGAAAAAACAGTCAAGCAGTGTTGTTGCCTTCATTTCTTGCAGCATATACTGGATTAATAAGTGATAAAATAGGGCAATCAGCTTCTGGAGTTTCACTTTCGGCTTTTAGAGATTTTCCTATTCCAAACTGGACAGCAAAATATAGTGGGTTAATGAAATTTGCTTTTTTCAAAGAAAAATTCAAAAGATTTTCATTGCAACACAGCTATAAAGCATCCTATACAATCAATTCATTTCGATCTAATTTGGAATACAACCTAAATCCAAATGGAATAGATGCGGGTGGAAATTTCTTAAATAAAACCATTATTGCAAATATTAATTTAGTAGAACAATTTAATCCATTAATCAGAATTGATTTTGAATTAAAAAACGCTATGAAATTTTTAGCAGAAATGAAAAAAGATCGAGCATTATCAATGAGTTTTGATAATAATTTATTAACTGAAGTCCAAGGAATTGAATATGTAGTTGGTATGGGTTATCGTTTTAAAGACGTTGCTTTTACTTCTAAATTTGCAGATAATCCAGCCGGAATAATCAAGGGAGACATTAATATAAAAGCTGATTTTTCTTATAGAAACAACCAAACTATTGTTAGATATTTAGATTATAATAATAATCAATTGGCTGGAGGGCAGAATATTTGGTCAGTAAAATTAACAGCCGATTATTCTTTAAGCAAAAATCTAACGGCTATTTTCTATTATGACCATTCGTTCTCAAAAGCAGTAATATCAACATCATTTCCAATGACAAATATTAGAGGAGGATTTACACTGAGATATAATTTTGGAAATTAACATGAAATATTCTTAAAATCACCCTTGAAACAATACATTTGCATTAAATTATTTAAAAACTAAAAATAAGATATAATGAATATTCCTTCAAATTTAAAATACACAAAAGACCATGAATGGATTAGTATTGATGGTGAAATTGCAACGGTTGGAATCACGGATTTTGCCCAAAAAGAACTGGGAGATATTGTTTATGTTGAAGTAGAAACTTTAGACCAAACTCTCGAAAAAGATGAAGTTTTTGGAACGGTTGAAGCTGTAAAAACAGTTTCAGATTTATTTCTTCCAATATCGGGTGAAATAATCGAATTTAATGATGACTTAGAATCTAACCCGGAAACGGTAAATTCCGATCCTTATGGAAAGGGTTGGATGGTTAAAGTTAAGTTTTCTAATGCCGCGCAAATTCTAGAATTGCTTTCAAGTGACGATTATAAATCGCTTATTGGTGCTTAAAAATATTTATTTATCGGCTGCTTTAATTTGGACTTGCTCCATTTTAGTGCTTTGTTTGGCTTCTTTTAGTAATTTGCCAGATGCAGGAATTAAAAATGCTGATAAATATGTTCATTTTACATTTCATTTTGTATTTGTAATTTTATGGTCTTTGTACTATAATCGTAAAAATGCAGAAAATATATTTAAATCAACGGTAGTAATATTTATTGTTTCTTTTTTATTTGGTATCCTAATTGAACTGGCTCAACAAGCTTTTACTAGAACTAGAAAAGCAGATATTTTAGATGTTTTTGCGAATACAACTGGAGCTTTCTCTGCTTTGATAATTATTTTGACTTTCCTTTTTATTATTAAGTCAAAAGCAAAACAATTGTAATTTCAACTTTATATTTGAAAGAACTTTTAATATAATGAATATGAATATTAAAGATTATTTAGATTCAACGTACTTAAAAACAGCTGAACAAGCTAGAATAAGTGAAAATAAAAATATTGAAATAGTTGCCAATTGTATTCAAGAAGCAATTGATGAGCGTTTTAAATTGGTTATGATTCGTCCAGAAATGGTTTCTATAGCTAGAAAAATGATACTTTCACAAAACTCTAAATTAGATGTTGGAACTGTTATTGATTTTCCAAACGGCAGTTCAAGTCTAAGTAAAAAATTGAAGGAAGCCAACCAAGCAATTCTTGATGGTGCCGATGACTTAGATTTTGTTTGTAATTATGAAGCCTTCAAAAAAGGAAAAATAAAATTAGTAAAAGAGGAAATACTAAAATGTACCGAACTCGGAATACAAAACCATAAAGTTGTAAAGTGGATAATTGAAGTTGCGGCTCTGAATAATCAACAGATAATTCAATTGTCAGCATTGATAAAAAACGTTGTAATCTCAAACTTTAAAGAAGAAAATTATGCTTCGGTTTTTGTAAAATCATCTACAGGATTTTATAAAACAGAAAATAATCTGCCAAATGGCGCTACAATTCCAACAATAATAATGATGTTAGAAAACGCATCGCCACTCCCAGTTAAAGCTGCGGGCGGAGTAAGAAATTACGAGGAAGCAATGAATATGGTTCGTTTAGGAGTTAAAAGAATAGGGACTTCCTCAGCAAAAGCAATTGTTAGCGGAATTTCCACCTCTGATAATTATTAAACCAATTAAACACTTATCACTATTTTGTTAAATATAAAATAGGTGCTTTCATTTTAAGGTTTTTCCTTTTGTGATATCCTATTTTTTCAAGTATCTTTGCACAAGTTTTGAAATACCAAATGAAAACAGCATTGAACGCTACAGCAGATACATTTTCTATTAAATCCATTTACACCGATTTCCTTGAAATCACCAAAGCTAGATTGGCTATTAGCGTTGTGTTTTCATCTGTCGCTGGGTTTATGTTAGGTATTCCCGATTTTCAATCCTTGGAATGGTCGATTTTAGCAAAACTCGCAATCGGCGGTTATTGTATGGTGGGCGCTTCAAATGCCTTCAATCAAGTAATCGAAAAAGAATTGGATGCTCTAATGGACAGAACCAAAAACCGTCCTGTTCCTGCTAAAAGAATGGCTGCAAATTCAGCTTTAACAATTGCTTTTTTACTTACAATTTTTGGGATTTTTCTTCTATATACTATAAATCCTAAATCGGCGATGTTTGGTGCGGTTTCCATTTTTATATATACTTGCATTTATACACCATTAAAAACAATGACCCCGTTGTCAGTTTTTGTAGGAGCATTTCCTGGAGCAATTCCATTTATGTTGGGTTGGGTAGCAGCTACAAATAATTTTGGTATTGAAGCAGGAACTTTATTTCTAATACAATTTTTTTGGCAGTTTCCTCATTTTTGGGCAATTGGATGGTTTTTATATGAAGATTATGAAAAAGCAGGATTCTTTATGTTGCCTTCTGGTAAAAAGGATAAATCAACTGCTTTGCAAATTATTCTCTATACCGTTTGGCTGACAATAGCGTCTTTATTACCAGTTTTAGGATATACAGGAAAATTATTTATTACGCCATTTTCAGCAGTAATTGTGTTTTTATTGGGATTATGGATGTTATTTTACGCAGTTAAATTATACCAAACTCGAACTTCAAAATCGGCTAAAACCTTAATGTTAGTTAGTGTTTCTTATATTACTTTATTACAATTGGTTTATATATTAGATAAATTTTTAAGATAATTATGGGAATGACAATCAACGAACACGAAGAAAGAACTGCAAGATCATACAAATTGATTTTACTTTTCGCAATGGTAAGTATGTTTATGATGTTTGCAGGAATAACAAGTGCATTTGTGGTAAGTAAATCAAGAGCCGATTGGTTAAAGGATTTTCAATTGCCAACTGCATTTTATATAAGTACTGCATTGATAGTAAGTTGCAGTATAACTTTTCATTTAGCTAAAAAAGCAATACAAAAAGACAATAGAAATGCTACAACTTCATTTCTTTTAGCTACTTTAGCACTCGGAATTTTATTTGTTATTTTACAGTTTGTTGGTTTCCGTCAAATCGTAGATAATGGCTATTTTTTCACAGGAAGTGCGAGTTCTATTACAACCACTTTTTTATATATTGTAACAATTGTGCATCTTGCTCACCTTCTTGGAGGACTAATTTCACTTTTAATTATAATTTATAATCATTTTAAACAAAAATACAATTCAACTCAAACCCTTGGTATTGAGCTAGGTGCAATGTATTGGCACTTTCTTGACTTCTTGTGGGTTTATTTGTTTTTGTTTTTATATTTCTTTAAATAAGAAAAAAACGTAAATTTGGGAACTTTTTAATGAATAACTTATATGGGATCGACAGTTACTACTGCAAATAGTGAAGAAAAAACTTGGGGAGGCGGAAATGAGCCAATGGGAGCAAGTTATGGCAAATTAATGATGTGGTTTTTTATCGTATCAGATGCTTTAACGTTCTCGGGATTTTTAGCTGCTTATGGTTTTTCAAGATTTAAATTTATTGAAACTTGGCCTTTAGCCGATGAAGTGTTTACTCACTTTCCGTTCTTACACGGAGTTTCCGCACCAATGTACTATGTTGCATTGATGACTTTTATTTTAATTGGTTCTTCTGTAACAATGGTTTTAGCCGTTGACGCAGGACATCATTTAAACAAAGCAAAAGTTACATTTTATATGTTTCTAACCATTATCGGTGGTTTAATTTTCGTTGGTTCTCAAGCTTGGGAATGGTCGAATTTTATCAAAGGTGAATATGGTGCTATTGAAACAAAAGGAGGAAGTCTTCTTCAGTTTGTTGACAATACAGGACACAGAGTTAAATTAGCCGATTTTGCTGCTTCTCTTCCAAAAGAAAGAGAACAATTAACAAGAAATAAAGGAAAATGGTTCATGGACGAAAGTTCATTACCAACTTATACTGTTGCTGAAGTTCAAGCTGGATTCAAAGCGCATCCTGATTTATTAATTAGAACAGAGGTGATTTATGAAGACAATGCCGCTTCTAAAGCAGATCCAAAAAACAACCCAACTCTAAATAAATTAAAGCACAAAACAATTCTAACCAGAGCTGAATCTGAGCACAGATTAGAAAATGCAGTTTTAGTCGTTGAAGGAGCAAACCTTAAAAGAAACGAATACGGAAGTAAATTATTTGCTGATTTCTTTTTCTTTATTACAGGGTTCCACGGTTTCCACGTATTTTCAGGAGTTATCATAAATATTATTATTTTCTTTAACGTTCTTCTTGGAACGTATGAGAAAAGAAGAAGCTATGAAATGGTAGAAAAAGTTGGATTATATTGGCACTTTGTCGATTTAGTTTGGGTATTTGTATTTACAGTTTTCTATCTCGTTTAATTTTCAAAAGTTATATTATGTCAGACGTTCACGTTTCTAACACAAAAAGAATTTGGTTTGTTTTCGCACTATTATCAGTTGTAACAACCGTTGAAGTATTTCTTGGAATTGTAAAACCAGAAGCTTTACACTT
>CANFVB010000002.1 GCA_947450355.1 Bacteroidota bacterium | reverse complement strand
GCTATTGCTCAAAAAAAGGATAGTATTTGCATAACTGGACGACTCATAGGAAACACTCAATTTGCAAAAGTTGTTGTTAAAAAATTTGAGATTGGTTTGAAAGATTATGCTGCAGTTCCAATAAATAAGGAAGTGTTTAATTTTAAATTTCCCCCTACAATCGAAGTAGGAATATATCGATTTCAATACAGTCAAAGTAATGAAAACGGTTATGTAGATATAATTATTGATGGAAAAGAAAAAGAAATTAATTTTGAATTAGTAGTAAGTAATCCATCAGAATCAATTGTTTTTATAAAATCTGAGGAAAATAGAAAATGGTATTCCTATTTAAAAGAAAGTCAATCTCAAATTCAAAAAATATCAGTTTTGCAACAATTCATTCCAGTATATCCAAATAGTATAGATACAATTGTAAAGCAAATTCACACCGCTATTGACTCCGAAAAGCTAATTTACACGACTAATTTTACAAAATTTACAACCGAAAACGCCACGTCTTTGTCTGGAATTATGATAAAAAATAATCCTTTCTATTTTGTAAATTCAAATGACGATGTAAAAATTCAAGACTATGAACGAAAAGAGCATTATTGGGATTTAATAAATACCAATGAACCAGAATTAATAAATACGCCATTATACACCAATCACATACTTGACTATCTAAGTTATTATATGAATCCCAAAATGCATTTTGATGAAAATGAAATGAATTCAGGTTTTATCAAAAGTGTTGATATAATCCTAGATAAATTTGGTAAGAATGAAGTGATGAAACAGTTTGCTTTAAAATATTTGCAATTAGGATTTAAAGAAATCGGAAATGAAAAAGTATTGCAGTATTTGGATTTAAAATATCAAAAATTGTTAGAACAATGTTCTAATTCTACAATAGGAAAATCAGATTATGAAAGCCGATTAGAAGGTTATAATAAAATAAAAAGAGGAAGTCTTGCCCCAAATATTAATTGGATTGATGACCAAAACAAAGTTCAAGAACTTTATAAAATAAAATCTCCAATTATAATTTTGGTTTTTTGGGCTTCTTGGTGCCCACATTGTATGGAAATAATGCCAAAATTAAATGAATGGGTTAAATCAAATAAAAACAGTAAAGTGCTTGCAATTAGTTTGGATGATGATAAACTACTTTATGAACAAACAATAAAAAACTTTACTAATTTAATACACCATTGTGATTATAAAAAATGGTCAGGAGCAACAGTAAAAGAATTCAATGTAGTAGCAACTCCAACATTTATTACACTTGATAATAATAAAAAAATAATAGCCAAATTTGATTCTTTTGATGAATTGGGTCGCTATTTTGAAAATTTTCAATCTAACAAATGATAAACGAATAAGCTTGATTTTTTTTGCTTTAATATTGTTCATTGAACAAAAGCAGACTAAGCACCATGTTCCATTCTATAATTTTTTTTTATCAGTACGAATAATGATAAACACGTGCATCTTTTATGTAATTGCCGTACATCTTTTATGTAATTGCCGTACATCTTTTTATTAAAAGCCATACATCATTTATAAAATTCCAACGGTGTAATATTAAAATAGCATCGGTTAACAAATTATATAGTCAATATAATTTAGTGTTTTGTTTGTTATAGAATTATAGATATTAGGAACGGCAAAAGCAACAACTAATTCACAATATAATTTCTACTATCTTGTTCCGACAAACTGAAATATCCAAGAGGATAATTTGCTTCTGCTGAAGTGTTAATGATGTTTCCACGCACAGTTGCAGACGGTGATTGAAAAGGACTTCCGCTACTATTCCCAGCGATACTAACCAAAATTCGCATATAATTAAAATACTGTTTTGAAATTCCAGAAAGAGTAACATCAAAGTTTTGTCCTGATTTTAATTTGTCACTTCGGAATAAACCAAATATTTGATTGCCTTGAAAATTGCGGTCTTCTTGAGAAAAATAAATTGGAATTACGGAAAAGCTTGGTTTGAATTTAAACAAATAATAATCATTTGTAGCACCATTATCAGTGTAAAAAGTCTTTATTTCGGTGTCTTTTCCTGAAAACCCTGTATTGTCTTTTTGTGCAATAAAATCAATTGGTGGAACTGATTTTAAAGTTTCGGTTGCAGAATAAGTTTCCCCATTTAAATGTACAGTTAGAATGTAGTTTCCATTTAAAACGGGAGTAAAATTAGTACAAATATAACTTCCAGTTCCAGCGGTTTCTACAAAATTGAAGACATTATTTGCAGCGTCAGTAATATAAATAGTTGCGCCGGAAACTGTTGGAATTTGATCGCTATAATAGGAAGTTGTCGTTGATAAATTGATGGTTTGCTCGTTTCCAAGTGTACCTTTTTGCCATTTTATAGTGGCATCAATTACTAATTTTGGTGCCATTGTATTCAAATCAACATCGATTACTTTTTCGCAACTTGCAACTAAAATAGTTAGTATTACAAGGAAAAACAGTTGTAGTTTTTTCATAGTCTTAGAATTTAAAATTATAACTCACTGCGGGAACAACACCAAAAACTGAAAACCGAACCGCCTCATTACTTCCTGATATTTGATTTTGTCGGAAACTTATAGAAGCTGCATTTTGTCGGTTGTAGAGGTTGTAAACACTGAAAACCCATTCTCCTTGCCACCCTTTTTTCTTCAGAGGTTTTGGAGTGTAAGTTGCCGAAATATCTAAATGGTGGTAGGTTGGCAATTTATTTTCATTGCGTAAGCCGTAACTCGGAACGGTAATTCCTTGGTATTGGTATTGCCCGTTTGGATACGTTACGGGTTGGCCAGTTTGTAAGGTGAAATTAGCGCCAAACGACCATTTTTCATTCCAATTGTAACTTCCTGTAACGGCAATATTGTGTAATTTATCATAGGTGGATTTATACCAATTTCCATTATTTATCCCTATTTCATTGGCAGTTCTTCCAGGAGTTTGTTGTTCGGAACGAGAAAGTGTGTAGGCAATCCAGCCGTTTAGTTTACCTGTATTTTTTCGCAACAAAACCTCTAATCCGTAGGCTCTCAATTGTCCGTTTAAAATTATTTGTTCCAATGCTTCGTTGGCAATTAAATTGGCTCCGTCAATATAATTAATTCTGTTTTTTACTTTTTTGTAGAATGTTTCAACTTCAAGAGAATACGCATCATCATTGAAATTCTTGAAATATCCTAACGCAACTTGATCGGCAATTTGTGGTTTAATAAAAGAATCACTTGGCGTCCAAACATCCAATGGAGTAGGTGAGGATGTATTGGAAATCAATTGTAAATACTGCGTCATTCGGTTGTAACTCGCTTTTATAGATTGATTTTTATCCAATGAATAGGAAGCTGAAAACCGTGGCTCAAAATTATCGAATGAAGCAATTACCTTGTTATTGTTGTAATATTTAGTTCCAATCGGGATTCCTTTTTCATAAATTTTCAAATCATTATTGAACGTTACGGCTTCATTATTTTCATAAATATTTACTGTTGACGCACCCAATCTATAAAATTGACTGTATCGCAAACCGTACATTAATTCTAATTTATCGGTAATTTTATGTTCCGCTTCAAGATAAATGGAAGGTTCAAACGCATATTTTTTTTCTAATTGCTTGTAATTAATCCCAGATTCAGCAGTTGTCGGGCTTATGGAACCAGGATTGAAATCGTAGTAAATAGCATTGATTCCATAATTCAATTTGATTTTATCGGAAACATAGTTTTTAAAATCATATTTCAAATTATAGTTTTTAATTCCTGAATCGTATTTGAAACCTACAAAATCCAATTGTAAACCATAATAATAATCACTATAAATCAAGGAAAGATTAGAGAATAATTTGTCGGAAAATAAGTGATTCCATCTCAAATTTGAAGTTGCATTTCCATAAATATTTGTAAAACTTCCTGCTAGATTAAACACGTCACGACCAAAATATCCAGATACAAATAAACTATTATTTTTGTTGAGTTTGTAATTCAGTTTGGTATTTAAATCATAAAAATAAGCGGAATTTTTGTTATCTGTAAGTTTTAAAAACAAATGCGCATAAGAACCTCGCCCCGCAATTATGAACGAACCTTTGTCTTTAACAAGTGGTCCTTCAACTAAAAGGCGACTTGAAATTAATCCAATTCCACCATTGATATGATAATTTTTCGAGTTCCCATCTTTTTGATAAATTTCTAAAACCGAACTTGCTCTTCCGCCAAAACGAGAAGGAATTCCTCCTTTATATAATTTTAAATCTTTAATGGCATCAGGATTGAAAACCGAGAAAAATCCAAATACGTGTGACGAATTAAAAATCGTAGCTTCGTCCAAAAGTATTAAATTTTGGTCTGCGCCACCGCCTCGAACATTGAATCCAGATGCGCCTTCACCAGCATTTGTTACCCCTGGAAGCAATAAAATTGATTTTAAAACATCTACTTCACCCAAAACTACAGGCATTTTTTTTATGGTTGCAATCGAGAGTTTATTCACACTCATTTCTGCTTTTTGCGTGTTTGTAGTCTTTTTTTCGGTGATGATAACCTCTTGTAATTCTTCACCGCTTTCGGATAATGAAATATTGTAATTGGTGTTTTTGGTTAAATCCAGCGTAACTTCTTTGGTTTGAAAACCGATTGAACTAACAGCGATTTTATAGCTTCCTTTTGGAATAGTTATGGAATAAAAACCGTATTCATTGGTAGTGGTATAGGCTGGTATTGCAGGGATAACCACATTTACGCCAATTATAGTTTCATTACTATTTGCAGCAGAAACAACACCGCTAAGCGTAACTTTTTCTTGGGAGAAACTGCTAAAAACCACCAAAAAAAGCAGCGTCAACACAGTAATAATTTTCTTTGAAATCATAGAATAAAATTGATTTGCAAAATTGATGAAATTATCAGTAAATCCTCACTTTTAAATTGTTAATCTATCGTTAAGAATTTTTTTATTTGGGCATGCCCCTACGTAAAAACTTCGGGTCAGGTCGTTCGCTGCAATCTCTGTTCCACTTCGTTCCACAGAGGATTTCCGCTGCCACCCTTCATGCGGAATTCTTGGAATAATTTGATTTAATTGATGATTAGAATCATTTTATATTATTTATATTATGCCAAATAGAACGTATTGAATTGATAAATTTTCTATTTATATTTGTCAAATGCAATTATCCGTAATTATCCTTAACTATAACGTGCGCTACTTTTTGGAGCAATGTGTGACAAGTGTTCAAGAAGCGCTTTCAAACATTGATGGCGAAATCATTGTTGTCGATAATAATTCATCGGATGATAGTTGCGAAATGATGAAATCTCGTTTTCCAAACGTGAAACTCATTGAAAACACTGCGAATTCTGGTTTTCCAAAAGGAAATAACATCGGAGTAGCACAAGCCAAAGGCGATTATATTTGCATTTTAAATCCTGATACAGTTGTTTCCGAAGATACGTTTAAAAAGATTCTCGCATTTTCTGAAAAACAAACAAATATCGGAATTGTAGGTTGCAAACTCATAGACGGAACTGGGAATTTTCTACCAGAAAGCAAACGTGGCGTTCCAACACCATTTGTGGCATTTACCAAAATTTTTGGATTATATAAATTATTACCAAAAACAACTCTTTTTAATCGGTATTATGCCCAACATTTATCGGAAAATGAAACTGGAAAAGTCGATATTCTTGTTGGTGCTTTTATGGTTATGAAACGGGATTTGTATCTCGAAATTGGTGGTTTTGACGAAAATTGTTTTATGTATTCTGACGATATTGACTTGTCGTATAGGACATTGAAAAAAGGAAAATCAAATTACTATTATCACGAAACAACCGTAATTCATTACAAAGGCGAAAGTACTGTAAAAGACGGATTGTATATGAAACGCTTTCGGGAAGCAATGCAATTTTTCTATAAAAAACATTTTAAAAGTTCCTTAATATTTGATGTTTTTATGAAAATTGGTGCTTTCTTTTTTGCATTGGTAAAGAAAAATCAAAGCAAACTAAAACCTTTGCAAGCCGAGGAATATGTTTTATTCTCAAAAGATGAAAATCTGAAAAATAAATTAGAATTGCTGTTGCATAAAAAAATACATTGGCAATCAAAAATTGAAGGAAATACATTATTTTCGCTTAGTATTTTAAATAAAAAGCAAATAGAAATCCTATTAGACAATACTAATTTATCGTTCAAGGAAATCATTTCTTTTTTAGAAGTGAATAAAAATCAAGGTTTTACCTTTAAAATTATTCCTAAAAATACTTTTTTTATGATTGGCAGCAACAATAGTAATGATAAAGGAACGGTTATAAAAATTGATTAAAAAATACATTTAATGCAGTTAATATTTAAAATAAATAGTAATTTTGCAAATTGAATACACAAAAACAACTTTAGTTTAAGAATATGGCAAAGTTTGAATTGAAATTACCAAAAATGGGAGAAAGCGTTGCAGAAGCAACAATTACCAATTGGTTGAAAAAAGTAGGTGAAAAAATCGAAATTGACGAAGCCGTGTTAGAAATCGCTACGGATAAAGTCGATAGTGAAATCCCATCTGAAGTTTCTGGAGTTTTATCAGAAATACTTTTCAATGTTGATGATATTGTAAAAGTAGGTCAAACTATTGCAATTATAGAAACTGAAAGCCCCCCAACCCCCGAAGGGGGAGCTCAAAGCGAGGTAAACTTAAATATTTCTGAATCGGTAAAAAGCATAGAAAGTAGCATTGCAAAATCTACTGATATTGTTTCCACACCCCCTTCGGGGGCTGGTGGGCTTTCCGATAAATTCTTTTCTCCTTTGGTGAAAAATATTGCCAAACAAGAAGGGATTTCAATTTCCGAATTAGAATCTATAAACGGTTCTGGGAAAGAAGGACGCGTTACAAAAGAAGATATTTTGAATTATATAAAAAGCCCCCTAGCCCCCAAAGGGGGAATTCCAAGCGGAGGCAAATCGGGGGTCATCCAAGACGAAGTAAAAACTCCGAATGGAATTATCCAACAAAATACCACTATAAATAAGCCACAACCCGCTCCCCCTTTGGGGGCTGGGGGGCTTTCCAATGGTGACGAAATTGTGGAAATGGATAGAATGCGCAAGCTGATTTCTGGATATATGATGGCGTCAATAAACACGTCTGCTCACGTGCAATCGTTTATAGAAGTGGATGTTACCAATATTTGGAAATGGCGTGAGAAAAATAAAAATGCTTTTGAAAAAAGAGAAGGGGAGAAGCTTACTTTCACACCAATTTTTATGGAAGCAGTTGCCAAAGCATTGAAAGATTTCCCAGGAATGAACATTTCAGTTGATGGCGATTATATCATCAAAAAGAAAAATATAAACCTTGGAATGGCAGCTTCTTTGCCAAACGGAAACTTGATTGTTCCAGTAATAAAAAATGCCGATCAGTTGAATTTAGTGGGAATGGCAAAAGCCGTTAACGATTTAGGAAACCGTGCAAAAGCCGGAAAATTAAAACCAGACGATACACAAGGCGGAACTTATACCGTTACAAACGTGGGTACTTTTGGTAGTGTTTTCGGAACACCAATCATCAATCAGCCACAAGTTGGTATTTTAGCACTTGGAGCAATTCGTAAAGTTCCTGCCGTAATTGAAACTCCAGAAGGCGATTTCATTGGTATCCGCAACAAAATGTTCTTATCTCACAGTTACGATCACCGAGTTGTTGATGGTGCTCTTGGAGGAAGTTTTGTAAAACGTGTAGCCGATTATTTAGAAGCTTTTGACATAAATAGAGATTTTTAAAACTTTAAAAAACAAAAAAGGAGATTATTAAAATAATCTCCTTTTTTGTTTTTATTCCCAAAAATTTAAGTTTTTTGAATTTACTTTTCAAGCAATTGCTGTAACGGTTTCAATTGTTCCAAATCAATATTTGCCTTTTGAAGTACTGACATCATTGTCATAATACCCGTTGGATTCATATCCTTTCCTAGAATTCTTATTACAGCAAAACCATTTTCTTTTTTATTGGCAAACAACACAAACTCTTCAATATGTTCGTCGCTTCCAACAAAACTTACAGAAGCACCTTCTTTTCCAGAACCAAATTTCATCAATTGTTGGTACTTTTCATCCTTTAGAATCTCATTTACTTTAGCGCGTTCTACCTCAAATTCTGCTTTATTTTTATCATTTAATTTGAATGCTAAAATATTCATTTTATCAAAAGATTTCAATGCAGTATTTTGTTCCGCAGATAATTTCGTAGCATCAATATTCAAAATGCTTGGCGATAAATCCAAGGCAATGAAATTCTTATTTTCTGTATTTTCTACAAAATACTTTTGTAGAGTGGGTTCGTTATTGCAACTTGACAATAAAATACTTCCAATTATGGCAAGACTATAAATGTATTTCATCTTGATTATTTTTTACCTTTTGTTGCTTTTTTCAATTCGTCACCACCAGGAATTTTCATTTTATCGGTTAATACCGAAATTTCATTCAAATCAAAATCACCTGTTAAGGACATCAAAACCGTTTGATTTCCCTTAGAACTCCCTTCCATAAACATCAATAATTCTTTAATTTGCGAATCTTTAGCACCTGATCTTACTGATATTTTAATGTTTTTACCGTTGTCATTCACACGCATTAATTCTTCCAACCCTGCAGATTTCATATATTTTTCTGAAGTTGCTTTCATTTCAGCCGTAACTCTCGTACTGTTCGTTGTAAACACTTTCAAATTATCCAATTTCTTGATTAAGTCCAAGTATTGTTGGGTATCTTTGTCTTTATTATCCATTTTGACACTTCCCATCATCTGAAACATTTTCTTGTTTACAATAACTGATGTTACGTCGTCTTGACCGTCAAATTTATCAAATGCTGCTTGTCCAAAAAAGAACGTTGGCAATAACATAATTACGAATACTACTATTGATTTTCTCATTATTTCTATTTATTAAAGTTATTTTTAAAAATTAAGTCTTTTGAGTACTGGTACTCGTTAATATATTTCACACTTTCTATTCCCACATTTACATTTTCAGACAATAAAGCCAACGCTTTTTGAGTTGCTGCGAAAGCCGCTTCAGGATTTTCATAGGTTCCTAAATCTTCTTTTTCAGTTGGCGAATGAAAATACGTAAAAGTGCTAATTCCAAGCAAAACTACAACAGAAGCCGCAATTGATAACCACATAACATTACGTTTTTTAGTTTGTAGTGGTAACTTATGCGAAGACTTTTGCTCTTTTGCTTCAGCGAAATAAACAAATAAAGGCGTGTAATGCTCCAAATGCTGCGCAACATCGGATGAAGAAAAGTATTTTTTTAATTCTAATTCTTCGGCACTGTTTGTTTCGCCTTGAAAGTATTTTTCTAAAATTATTTCTATTCTATTTGATTCCATAATCGTGTGTTTTTAACATAAACGCTCGTATCGTTTTCCGTCCTCTTGACAAGGCTACTCGAATTGCCGTTTCGTTCATATCCAATATTTTTGCAATTTCTTCAAACTCATATTGCTCAATGTCCCTCATTTGAATTATCATTCGTTGTTGTTCTGGTAATTGATTGATGACTTTTTCAACCCAGTTCAAACTGTCTTTATCTTCTAATTTTTGTTGTAAACTTGGTTCTCTGTCATTATAATTGTCGTGAACCAATTTTAAGTTCCCCGCTCTTTTCGATTTCAATTGATCCAAACAATAATTCTTAGTCATTGTCATTGCAAAAGCTTCTAAACTATTATAATTCCCTAAATCATCATTCTTATTCCATAATTTCAATAGTATTTCTTGAGTTGCATCTTCAGCTTCTTCTGTACTTACCAACAATCGTTTGGCAAGACGAAAGAGCTTGTCTTTGAATGGCGTAATGGACTTTACAAACTCATTTTGATTCATTGACTTGTTTTTAGGCTATTATAAAAGGAAGACGATCAAGGATTAATTTTGTTACACGAATATTTATTATTTTAGAATCATAATCACCTATTAATAGAAGTTTACAAATATAAGTCATACAGGCATAAATACAAATGCGGGAAGCATAATTCTAAATGCGGGAAGTTTAATTTTAAATGCGGGAAGTTTAATTTTAAATGCGGTAAGCATAATTCTAAATGCGGTAAGCATAATTCTAAATGCGGGAAGCATAATTACAAATGCAGTAAGCATAAATATATCCGCAGTTTGGATAGTGTCATAAAAAAAAGCTGTTCAATTAAGAACAGCTTTTCATTGAAATAATAAAGTATTTTTATAAACGTATTACGATTTAAAATACTCTAAAGTATACGTGTAAGTTCCTACTGGATACACCTCAGAGAACAAACCGCTACCTGTAACTACATTGTTTGTAAGTACTAAAGGATCAATGTTAAAAGATGATATTTCACTTCTGAATGTTCTTCCGTTTTGGTAGGTTGTCATTTTATAATAACCCGTCATTCCTAAAGGTTTTGCAATAGTTATAAGTGCGTTAACACCCAAAGTTGTAAATGTTCCAGTGATGGCATATACTATTTTACCATCAATTGAAATTCCAGTTGAAGTTTCAGTAAGATTATTATATGATTTTACTGGTGAAGTAACAACTCCAGAACCACCACTTCCAAGTGGTAACCATTTACCATTTTCAATAATTCCTGTAATAGGACTTCCAAATTCGTCTAAAGTAGTAGGATTATAAAAATAATAAAATCCAGGAGCTACTGTAGTAACAATACCATTATTTGCTTTTTGTAAAATTTCATTTCCACCAAACGGGTCGGGTGCTAAAGTAGATCCAGTAGCAGTATTGTAAACAATCATTCCATCATAAGCAGTTAAAAACAATGTACCTGCAAAATCAACTTTAAAAACCCATTGTGTTAAATCTGTTTGTGGGAAATTGAAACCTTTTTGTTCATTATTTGGTGCAGTCCTGCCATAATCAGATGCATCAATAAAAGCATGTTCGCTTAATATAGTATATGATGGGTCTGCTGGTAAGTTTATCTGTGCCTTTGCATGATTACCAATACTAAAAATTATTGCTATTGTAAATATATATTTTTTCATTTTTTCTTATTTATTTAAATTAATTTCCACCAATAATTTGCCAACCAGTTGAAGTTGCAATCATAAGCTGTCCTTTTCCAGCAACTATATTAGATGTATTTAGAGGTCTAAAGTCAGCATTAGTAGGACCTGTAATATAAGTTTTTGTAACAGTATTTTGGTTTGTATATGATATTATCCGACCTAAATTACCTAAAGCACTTGGCAAACTTATTAATTCACCTGTAGTTGTTGATCCAGTGTGTATTATTGCATAGTCTGAATCAAGCCAAGCTGCTGAATTTAATGTTCCATTAAATGCTCTATAATTCCCATAAACCGCACCACCTGTTTTAAAAGTACTTGCCACAACTGTTTTTCCAGTTCCACCAACTCCTGCTGTAAAAGTAAGGTCGTTGTTGTTCAAGGTAACCGTTCTAGCGCTTGTAATAGCTGCGTTGTCAGTATATAAAGTTTTAGGAGCAGTCGGTGTCACTCGAATCCAATTAAATCCATCATTTACATACAAACCTGGAGTAACATCGTTTGTTCCTGTAATTGTAGTTGCTGTGTTGTAAACAGTCATCCCTGGTTGTTTAATGTTAGGAAGTGTATCACTTAAAGGCAAATAAGAAGTTGTACTTGTTAATGCAACACGTGGGTATAAAAGCCCTTGGTTTGTAGTTTCTAATTCTAGTAATGAATTACCATCAATGACTGTTGGACTTGTTCCAATTTTCACTTGTGCTGTAGCTATAAAACTAGCTACTAAAGTAAGGGTTAAAAATATTTTTTTCATTGTATATTTATTTGTTTTGTACAAAGTAAAGCTGCTTGTACTTCAGCATTAGTATAAGAATTGTAGTGTGTTGCTTATAAAATTTTAGTTTGAGAAGTTTTGTAATTTACCAATCAAGCAATTGTATTAGCAAGTAAGAGTAGGAGGAGGTCGATTTGCCCATTCGTTACTTCCGTAAATAAATACGGGAGTAACAAACGGATATTGGAATTTAGTAGATTTCCGTTTTTGAGACTTTTTATCGGTTAAATAAAAGTTTGTTATTGTAGTAAAATAGGAGTTTTTAGTTGGGTTGAAACTCTTTTTTAAATTTGTATTTGAACCAATTACGATTTTATCTATCCCAATACCAAATAAGGAGGCAAAGCTAGAGTTTTCAAGAGGTAAACTCGAGAAAGTTGCTTTTGGTTTCACAATTGCTACTGTTTTAACTTTGATAGTTGAAAACATGTTTTTTGTAGTTTTGCGACTTTGAATTTTACAATATGGAACAGCGGTAATTTTTATGTCGGAAATTGCTTCTTGAAGTGGTAGGTTTTTAGTAGTATTGATAATAGTGATAGTGCCTTTTACGTGTAGGGTATTGGCAACAGCCGAAAATTTAGATTTATCAAAAATAACAAATCCTTTTAAGTTGGTATCCGTCAAAGGTTTTATAGAAATTGTGTCATTCTCATGATTGCCATTTTCTTTATTGTATGCTAAAGCACCAACTGAAGTTATCAGAAAAGTGAAAAGAGTTACAATAAATTTTAGATTACACATCATACAATGTTTTAATATGATGCAAACTTGATGTTATTTTTTCGATATACAAAAGACCAAGTAATAAGTGGTCATATATCGGAATAAGTGGTACTATTTTGGTATTTTCTGTTTTGGATAGTGTCCAATTGGAAACCAAAACGTTCGTTCGGCTTTAAGACTTTATGTCTTTCGACTGATTTTTTTTAACCGCAAAGTTCACAAAGTTTTACACAAGGGGCACAAAGGTATAATTATAAGTTATGAATTATAAGTTATAAATTATGAATATTTGGAAATAAGTATAATCCGAATCTAAATTTAAACTTTTCCTGCCAGGAATTTACTTCGTCTGTTCGACCTCTGGTCTCGGGTCACGAATTATCTCGTATTTTTTTAGTCTGTTATCTTTTTCTTAACCGCAAAGAGCGCTAAGGATTACGCAAAGGTAAATTAATTATGAGTTATGAATTATAAATTATGAATTATGAATGTTTGGAAATAAGACTTTCGACTAATTTTTCAAAACTACCTTCCCATTCTCACTGAAGCTTCGTGTTGTTTTTTTGTATCCTCTGATAAAAGCTTATAAGTTGTTTTTTGATCTTTATTTAACAAAATCATAATATCAAGGTCAGTTTTTTCTGAAATAGCCTTAATTTCACTGATTTTGTCATCGTTTCCGCCTTCTTTTTTCATAACTGCATTTTGCTTTTTCATGCTTTCAGTAATGATATTGTTAATAGCAATTACTTGAAGCTCGTCTAATGTGAGTTGTGTTTTTAGTTTGTCAACTATTTTATTTACAGTTTCTTCAATTGGATGTTCTTTTGCGGCAACGGGTCTGCTTTGATTACCCATTTGTTGGTTTTGTCCCCCCATTCGATTACTACCATAACCACCTTGTCCGTAACCACCTTGTCCGTAACCACCTTGTCCATACTGAGCCAAAAGTGTTTGCATTGAAAATAATAAAAGTAATGAAGTAATAATTTTTAGTGTTTTCATATAAATTGGTTGTTAGTTGTTGGTTGTTGGTTCAAGTCTGTGCTAATTTGTGAAATCTGTGTTTATATTTTTAAATCTGTGCATCAGTGACTATTTCTTTCGACTTTAAGACTTTTGACTTTCGACTATTTAACAGGCTCCCCGTACAAATCAAATTCCGTTGCTTCAATAATTTTAATCATTACAAATTCACCTGTTTTTACGTAGTGTTTTGTAGCATCTATCAAAACTTCGTTATCTACATCAGGGCTATCAAATTCGGTACGTCCCACAAAGTGACCGCCTTCTTTTCTGTCGATGATGCATTTGAAAACCTGTCCTACTTTCTCCTGATTCAAATCCCATGAAATTTGCGATTGCAATTCCATAATTTCTTCGGCACGAGCTTGTTTTACTTCGGCAGGAACATCATCTTCAAGTAAGTAAGCATGTGTATTTTCTTCGTGAGAATAGGCAAAACAACCCATTCTGTCGAATTTCATTTCTTGTACAAAATCTTTTAATATCTCAAAATCTTCTTGTGTTTCACCAGGATAACCAACGATTAATGTCGTACGAATTGCCATTCCAGGAACTGCAGCTCTAAAATCTTTCAATAATTTCGTCGTTTTTTCTTGAGTGGTTCCACGTCGCATTGATTTCAAAATAGAATCAGAAATGTGCTGCAACGGAATGTCAATGTAATTACAAATCTTAGGTTCTCGTTTCATAATTTCCAATACATCCATTGGGAAACCAGTTGGAAAAGCATAATGCAAACGAATCCATTCAATACCTTCTACTTTCACTAAAGCTTCCAGCAATTCGCCAAGATTACGTTTTTTATAAATATCAAGACCATAATAAGTCAAATCTTGAGCAATTAATATCAATTCTTTAACGCCATTTTTCGCCAAGCCTTCTGTTTCCTTAACCAATTTTTCAATGGTTTGTGAAACGTGTTTTCCACGCATCAGCGGAATGGCACAAAAACTACACGGACGGTCGCAACCCTCGGCAATTTTCAAATAGGCGTAGTTTTTTGGAGTTGTCGTTAAGCGTTCCCCCAACAATTCGTGTTTATAATCAGCACCCAAAGCTTTTAGCAGTGCGGGCAATTCTGTAGTTCCAAAATACTGATCTACATTTGGTATTTCTTTTTCTAAATCGGGGCGGTAGCGCTCTGACAAACAGCCAGTAACAAAAACTTTATCTACAATTCCACGTGCTTTTTTATCGGCATATTCCAAAATCATGTTCACAGATTCTGCTTTTGCGTTGTCTATAAACCCGCAAGTATTAATGACAACAATATTCCCTTCCTCTTCATGTACTACGTCTTTACCGCTGGCGCGCAATTGCCCCATAAGTACTTCGCTATCATACACATTTTTGGAACACCCAAGAGTGATCACATTGATTTTATTCTTCTTTAACGATTTTGTTCTCATATAGTGTAATCCTTATACTTTAGGAATTTTGCAAAAATACAGTATTTAATTATTATAAATTAATTATGAATGCGTGTAATTTTCATTTTTTAATTATTCTTTATGAAATTTAATTTAAATTAAATAGCATTCCAAATCACATCATTTGGAGTTGGAGCAACAATTTCTATGTTTTCTTTAGAAACTGGATGGATAAAAACTAATTTTCTGGCATGAAGGTGAATGCCACCATCTGGATTACTTCTGTCAAAGCCATATTTCAAATCTCCTTTTATTGGTGAACCAATTGCTGATAATTGTGCTCTAATTTGATGGTGTCTTCCCGTGTGTAGATTTATTTCTAATGCAAAATAGTTTTGAAGTGTAGCAATAATTTTATTTTTGATTAAATTAGATTTATAAAATTAATTGACTAATTTTAAATCGATTATAAAACTAAAAATGAAACAGCGCATTCAAAACATACTTTTTGGAACTATTATACTTTTTTCAAGTGTCATTTTTGGGCAAGATATTTCGTTGTTTCAACAATTTAATGGCAGATATGACTTTGTTTTTGTTGGAAATACCTTAAATCCAATTGAAAATTCCTATCAAAGTACGGTGGAAGTTCTTACAACTTCTTCTGCAGATTTGACCCTAAATCCAAACGATGTAATTGAAAAAGCCTATTTGTATTGGGCGGGTTGCGGAACGGGCGATTTTGATGTGAAATTAAACGGTCAAGCAATCACACCTGACAGAACTTTTAGCCATCAAAGAATTTTTTCAAGTTTGGTTTTTGATTATTTCAGTGCTTTCAAAGATATAACTGCTCAAGTTCAAGCCACTGGAAATGGAACTTATACCATATCTGATCTTGATGTTTCTAGTTTTATTGAATTTCACGCTCAAAGAAGTACGAATTTTGCTGGTTGGGCGCTAATTGTTGTTTATAAAAATCCGAATTTACCCCTAAATCAATTGAATGTTTATGACGGAATGCAAGCAGTTCCTGACGAAATAAACATTACCCTTAACAGTTTGAATGTTATTGATAATGTAGATGCAAAAATTGGTTTTTTGGCTTGGGAAGGCGATTCTGGAATTGCCGTAAATGAAACGCTTCGAATTAATGGAAATCCAATTGGAAATCCACCGTTAAACCCTGTTGATAATGCATTTAACGGTACCAATAGTTTGACAAATTCTTCCACTTTATACAATATGGATTTGGATGTATATCCAATTCAAAACAACATAAATATTGGTGATACTTCTGCACAAATTCAACTTACTTCCGGGCAAGATTTCGTGATGATAAATGCCATTGTAACCAAATTAAACAGTCAATTGCCCGATGCAACTGTGGCAATTAATAACGTTGCAACAACTTGCGATTCGAGAACAATTATTGCTGATTTTAAGGTTTCTAATTACAATTCTACGGCTGTTTTACCGTTGAATACTCCAATTTCAATTTATGCAAATAATGTATTTATTCGAACTTTTTTCACGCAAACAATCATACCAATTGATGGAAATGAAATCGGGCAAGTAACACTTTTAATTCCAAATACAATAGCTGATAGTTTCGATTTGAAATTTGTAGTTGATGATAATGGTTCAGGTGTTGGAATTGTTACAGAAATTAGCGAAATCAATAATAAATTTTCTGTTCCAGTAGTTCTAAGAGTTTCTCCTTTGTTCAATTTATTGCCAAATAATCAAGCTTGTAATGAAGGCTCAGGCAAAGGAACTTTCAATTTTTCGGATTATGAAAATTTAGTAAAAGTAAATCCTAGCGACACTGTTCGTTTTTATGACTCTTTATTAAATGCTCAAAACAACACAAATCCAATTTTTAATACTTCCAATTTTGTTGCATTATCAACTCCAAAAACAATTTATATTCGTTTAGAAAATGCGCATTGTTCCAATATTACTTCATTTATATTGGAAACAAAAAACTGTCCTCCTATAGTTCATAATTTTGTTTCTGCCAATAACGACGGTGAAAATGACACTTTTCATATTGACGGATTGATAGGCATTTTCCTGAAATACAAAGTTTCCATTTACAACCGTTGGGGAACTTTAATTTGGACAGGAAATAGCGCTACTCAAGAATGGGACGGTTTTGCGACCAATGGAATTTTGCTTGACAATAAAGAAATTCCTGCGGGAACTTATTTTTATATAATTGATTTAAATGACCCTGATTATAGCGAAGCACTAACAGGATATTTGTATTTAACGCGATAGTTTTTCACTAAAAATAACTCACATCAATTTCTCTCATTATATTTGTAGCATAATTTTTCAACACCTACTATTTTGAAACAAATCACATCCGTACAAAATCCATATATAAAGTCGCTGGTACTTTTACAGGAAAAAGCAAAAGCCAGAAAACAATCGGGAACTTTTTTGATTGAAGGACAACGCGAAATTTCTTTGGCAATAAAAGGCGGATATGAAATTGACACGATTTTATTTTACCCTGAATTGATTTCTGAAATTGAAATAAATCAACTGTCAAAGCAGCCATTCAATTTGATTGAAATCAATAAAGAAGTGTTTGAGAAATTGGCGTATCGAGATACAACCGAAGGAATTATTGGAATTGCAAAAAGTAAAAATTTGAAATTATCAGATTTAAAACTGAAAGACAATCCTTTGATTTTGATAGCTGAAGCACCCGAAAAACCTGGAAATATTGGTGCTTTATTGCGAACCGCAGACGCCGCCAATCTTGACGCTGTGATTATTGCCAATCCAAAAGGCGATTTGTTCAATCCAAATGTGGTGCGTTCCAGCGTTGGATGTTTGTTTACCAATCAAATTGCAACAGGCACAACATCTGAAATTATTGCGTATTTGAAAGAGCGAAAAATCAATTTTTATTGTGCTACATTACAAAATTCAACGTCCTATCATACGCAAGATTATACCACGCCAACGGCTTTGGTTGTTGGAACTGAAGCAACAGGTTTGACTCAAGAATGGCGAGATGCAGCGACACAAAACATCATTATTCCAATGCAAGGCGAAATCGATTCTATGAATGTTTCGGTTGCCGCAGCCATATTAATATTTGAAGCAAAAAGACAAAGAGGATTTTAATTTTTCAAGATTTAAATGGCATTTATATCACAATTATAATTCATCGTTTGCACATCTCGTTACTTATTCATAATTTTAGAAATTGAATGAAAAATAGCTATGACAGAAATTGAAATAGAACAAGAAAACAAGGCTATTGCCCGAGAATATAAAGAACTTCTCCGAATAAGTTATCAAACATTAACTCCTGAAGATAAAAAATTAATCCGAAAAGCTTTTGATGTTTCTGTTGATGCGCATCAGGAACAACGAAGAAAATCAGGGGAAGCCTATATTTTTCATCCCATTGCTGTCGCAAAAATTGTAGCTTCAGAAATTGGTTTGGGAGCCACTTCAATTGCTGCAGCTTTATTGCACGATGTTGTTGAAGATACCGAAATCACCGTTTTAGACATTGAAAAAATGTTCAATCCAAAAGTAGCACAACTTGTGGAAGGATTGACGAAAATTTCTAAAATTCAGAAGGATTTAAACTCTTCGATGCAAGCCGAGAATTTTAGGAAAATGATACTTACATTGAATGATGATGTACGAGTAATTTTGATAAAATTGGCAGACCGTCTTCATAATATGCAAACTATGGATTCGATGGAAGAATACAAACAGACAAAAATTGCATCGGAAACCTTATATATTTATGCTCCTCTTGCCCACCGATTGGGATTGTATAATATAAAAACACAGTTGGAAGATTTGGGTTTAAAATATACCGAACCTGCTGTTTATAAAGATATTGTCAATAAAATTAAAGAAACAAAAGAGGAACAAGACGCCTATATAAAAAATATATCTGAAGTTTTAAAGAAATCTTTGGATGTTGAGGGAATTGAATATGTTATAAAAGGGCGACCAAAATCAATCTATTCTATTCGTAGAAAAATGAAAGCTCAAAATGTGAGTTACGATGAAGTCTATGATAAATTTGCACTTAGAATTGTCTATAAATCAAATCCACACGATGAAAAATTTATCGCTTGGAAGATTTATTCGATTGTAACAGATCATTACAGACCAAGTCCAAGTCGGTTGCGAGATTGGATTTCTTCCCCAAAATCAACAGGTTATGAAGCACTTCACATCACTGTTATGGGACCTTTAGGACGCTGGGTTGAAGTTCAAGTTCGTAGTGAACGAATGGATGAAATTGCCGAAAAAGGATATGCTGCACATTATAAATACAAACAAGGGGCAACGGAAGAAAGCGGATTGGATGTTTGGTTGAATCTATTAAAGGAAGCATTAGAAAATCAGGAAAAAAATGCGGTTGACTTTGTTGAAGATTTTAAAATGAATCTTTATTCCAAAGAAATTTTCGTTTTTACACCCACTGGAGAAATAAAATCATTGCCGAAAGGCGCTACATCACTCGATTTTGCGTTTAGTATTCACTCTGCAATTGGGGTTCATACAAGAGGAACTCGTGTAAATGGAAAATTGGTACCGCTAAATTTTGAATTGAAAAGTGGCGATCAAATTGAAGTGATTACTTCTGTAAATCAAAAACCAACGCCGCACTGGTTGAATTATGTTACCACTTCCCGTGCAAAAACTAAAATTAAGAATGTCTTAAATGAAAATACGAAAAAAGTTGCTGAAGACGGAAGGGAACTTTTAACTCGAAAATTACGACATCTTAAAGTTGCCTTAAATGAGAAAACTATCAATGAATTAGTGGTTTATTTCAAACTTAAAACAAGTTTAGATTTATTTTATAAAGTTGGAATTGGCTCTATAGAAAACCAACAACTTAAAGATTTTGCAGCGTTAAAAAGCAATTCAATTATCAATTTCTTTAAGAATAAAATCAAAAGAACTCCTTCAGCTTCAACAGAGCATATCAACAAGGAAGAAATCAATACCAATTATGATTTACTTGTTTTTGGTGCCGAGCAAGACAAATTAGACTATAAATTATCAGCCTGTTGCAATCCAATTGTTGGCGATGAAGTTTTTGGTTTTATTACTATAAATGAAGGAATTAAAGTTCACAAAAAAGATTGTCCAAATGCTTTGAGTATGCAATCTAACTATGCGTACCGGGTTATAAAAGCAAAATGGATTGATTCGTCTCAACAGGAATTTAAAGCCGTTTTGATAATTACTGGAATGGACTTTTTGGGGCTTACCAATGAACTTACAAAAGTTATTTCGAGTAATATGAACATCAATATCCAAAGTATTTCGTTGACAACAGAAGCGGGATTATTCAATGGAAAAGTGGCAGTAATTGTAAAAAACAATGCAATTCTTGAAAAAATGATGGCAAAAATCAGAAAAATTGACGGTATTGATAAAGTAACACGCGTTTATAAAAATTAAAGTTTTGAACATTCAAGTTGAAACATTTAATAATTAAAATAATAATTTATCTTTGCATAATATGACACTAATATCCGTTGATAACAGTAAGAATCAAGAAATTGTAAAAAATGTTTTTACATTGTATCTTGAAAATAAAGGGCACAGAAAAACACCTGAACGCTATGCAATTCTTCAAGAAATATATGAAAGTGAAGAGCATTTTGATGTAGAACATCTTTATGTGAAGATGAAAAACAAAAATTATCGTGTGAGTAGAGCCACACTTTACAACACAATTGAACTTTTATTGGATTGCGGATTGGTTCGTAAACATCAATTTGGTCAAAATCAGGCGCACTATGAAAAGTCCTATTTTGACAAGCAACACGATCATTTAATAATGACAGACACTGGCGAAGTAATTGAATTTTGCGATCCAAGAATTCAAATGATTAAAAAAACAATCGAAGAAATATTTGATATAGAAGTGCACAATCACTCTTTATATTTATATGGTTCCAAAAAAACAACATAGGAACTATTCCAAATAAAATTAAAAAACAACACACAAACAACACACATAATGACCGTAGATTTATTATTAGGATTACAATGGGGCGATGAAGGAAAAGGAAAAATTGTAGATGTACTTACATCAAAATATGACATAATTGCCCGTTTTCAAGGTGGTCCAAATGCAGGTCATACTTTAGAATTTGATGGTATCAAACACGTTTTAAGAACTATTCCTTCTGGGATTTTTCATAAAAATTCAATAAATATTATTGGAAATGGAGTTGTAATTGACCCAGTAGTTTTTCAAAAAGAAATTGAAGGTTTGGCACAATTTAATTTGGACATAAAAAACAAATTAATCATTTCTCGTAAAGCACATTTAATTTTACCAACCCACCGTTTATTGGATGCAGCTTCTGAAGCTTCAAAAGGAAAAGCTAAAATTGGTTCTACCTTGAAAGGAATTGGACCAACTTATATGGATAAAACGGGTAGAAATGGAATTCGTGTTGGCGATATTGAACTGGAAGATTTCAAAGAACGCTACAGAGCCTTGGCTGACAAGCACGAAGCAATGATAAAATTCTATGATGTTGCCATTCAATACAACTTAGCCGAATTAGAAGTTGAGTTTTTTGAAGCCATTGAAGACTTGAAAAAACTTACCTTTATTGATAGCGAAGAATATTTGCACCAAGCTCAAAAAGCAGGAAAATCTATTTTATGTGAAGGTGCGCAAGGTTCGTTATTGGATGTAGATTTCGGAACGTATCCATTTGTAACTTCATCAAACACAACAGCGGCGGGAGCTTGCACTGGTTTAGGAATTGCACCAAATAAAATAAAAGAAGTTTACGGAATTTTCAAAGCCTATACCACTCGAGTTGGAAGCGGTCCATTTCCTACGGAAGATTTCGAAGAAGATGGCGCTACAATGGCAAGTGTTGGTAACGAATTTGGTTCGGTTACAGGAAGACAAAGACGTTGCGGATGGTTGGACTTAGTGGCTTTAAAATATGCAATTCAAGTGAATGGCGTAACACAATTGATGATGATGAAAGGCGATGTTTTGTCTGGATTTGAAACATTGAAAGTATGTACAGAATACGAATATAAAGGTCAAAAAATAAGTCATTTACCTTATAATATTGAACCTGAAAATGTAACTCCAATTTACAAAGAATTCAAAGGTTGGAAAGCTGATTTAACAGGAATGACAACGTATGACGAATTGCCAGTTGAGTTAAAAGAATATATCGATTACATTGAAAAAGAAGTTGAAGTGCCAATAAAAATTGTTTCTGTTGGTCCTGATAGAAAGCAAACAATTACAAAATAAATTAAGAAACGCTTTGAGAAATCAAAGCGTTTTAAATTAATAGAAAAAAAATTATGCTGAGACAGACCAATTTATTCAAATCCTTTTTTGAAAGTGAAAAAGCAGGCGGAATTATCTTAATTTTCGCCACTTTATTTTCATTGCTTTTAGCAAATTCTATCTTTCAAACAGAATACCTTCAAATTTGGAACATAGAAATTGGAAATCATAGCCTTGTTCATTGGATTAATGACGGTTTAATGACTATTTTCTTCCTTTTAATTGGTTTAGAATTAGAGAGAGAAGTCTATATCGGTGATCTTTCTACACTAAAAAAAGCGGCATTACCATTATTTGGAGCTTTAGGCGGAATGGTCGTTCCAGCACTTATTTATTTGTATTTTAATTTCGGAACTTCAACGCAATCTGGAGCTGGAATCCCAATGGCAACCGACATTGCATTTGCAATTGGAATCTTATCACTTTTGGGAAATCGAGTGCCAACTTCTCTAAAAATATTCCTTACCGCCCTTGCCGTAATTGATGATTTGGGCGCAATTATAATTATTGCCATTTTCTATACTTCTACAATTTCATTCTTGAATTTAGGAATTGCTTTGGGAATAATGGGAGTTCTATTTGTGCTGAACCGATTGAAAGTCAATTCTCTTTTTCCATATATAATTGGAGGAATTTTGATGTGGTATTTTATGCTAAATTCTGGAGTTCACGCAACAATTACGGGAGTTTTATTAGCATTTGTTATTCCTTTCGGTGATGGAAAAAAAAACAATATTTCCTATAAATTACAACATTTTCTGCATAAACCTGTCGCTTTTTTAATCTTACCTTTATTTGCATTAGCGAATACTTGTATTATAATAAATTCCAATTGGTATGAAGGTTTAACACATTCCAATAGCATCGGAATTATTCTTGGTTTAATCATCGGAAAGCCTTTGGGAATATGGCTTCTTTCATATTTGGGAGTAACTTTAGGACTTTGCGTTTTACCAAAAGGATTGCAATGGAAAAACATTTTCGGAGCAGGAATATTAGGAGGAATTGGTTTCACAATGTCCATTTTCATTACACTTTTGGCATTTGATACTGATTCAGATATTGTAAATTCTAAAATTGCAATTTTAATCGCCTCTTTCATTGCAGCAATAACAGGTTTTGTTATTTTAAAATTGACATTGAAACCAAATAAATAATGGCAATTACTTCAATTAATAAATAAATCATAATTTGCAGTAGCATTGCATCCTTTTTCTTAAATTTGGCAAAAAATTAAACCTTTGAAGAAGCACCTATTTCTTATCAATATTTGTATCATTCTATTCAGTTTCAATACGGTATTGGCACAAACACCAAAGAAAATTATCATTGAGCATTCCGATTTTGCAGACATCAACCAACTACAAATTCCCGATGCCGCATTGCTTACTGGAAATGTTCGAGTGAACCACGATGGCGCCATTTTGACGTGCAATAAAGCCTATTGGTTTCAAAAAGAAAACTACATAAAAGCCTTTGGAAATGTTCAAATTATTCAAGGTGACACGCTCACAATGACGAGTAAATATGCGGAATACAACGGAAATATTAAACAAGCGTATGCAACTGGCAATGTAATTTTGAAATCACCAGAAATGTCATTGGTCACAGATACTTTGAATTTCAACAGAAACAGTCAAGAGGCTTTTTATTCCACAGGCGGATTGATTACCAATAAAGGAAATACGCTGAAAAGCAAGTCGGGAAAATATTATGTTGCCGAAAAAAAATACCAGTTTCTAACTGCTGTAACCGTAAAAACACCTGAAAATACAATCAAATCGAATCATTTGGATTATTATACAAATTCAGGGCATTCGTATCTTTTGGGACCTTCAACAATCAACGGAAAAGACAATAAAATTTATACAGAAAATGGTTTTTACGATACCAAAAAAGACATTGCCCGATTGCAACGAAATTCCAAAATAGAATACAACAATCGTTTGATAGAAGGCGATAGCATCTTTTATAATAAAAAAACAGGTTTCGCATCGGCAACAAATAATGTAAAAATCACCGATACCATCAACAAAATTATTGTGAAGGGTCATTACGCTGAAATTTATAAGTTTCAAGATTCGGTTTATGTGACGAAAAGAGCTTTGGCAATTAGCCTTGTCGAAAAAGATTCCGTGTATATTCACGCACAAAAATTGATGATTACCGGAAAAGAAAACAACCGAATTATTCGAGGTTTCAAAGACGCAAAATTCTACAAATTAAATTTAAGCGGCAAGTGCGATTCTATTCATTCCGACCAGAAAATAGCGCTGACAAAACTCATTGGCAAACCAATTCTTTGGAATTTTGAAAACCAAATGACAGGCGATTTGATGCATCTCATTGGAAATAATAAAACCCAACAACTCGATTCTTTGAAGGTATTAAACAATGCTTTTATCGTTTCAAAAGACACCATTGGAACGGGATACAATCAGGTGAAAGGGCAAAATTTATATGGAAAATTCAAAGATAAAAATCTTGATAATGTTGATATTGTGAAGAATACCGAAGTCATTTATTATATGCGAAATGACGATCAGGAACTCATTGGAATCAATAAAAGTGTTTGTAGCAAAATAAATTTGACATTAGATAAAAACAGAATTGACACGTTAACATTATTTGAAAAACCTGATAGCGATATTTATCCCGAAAAAGATTTGCCTGAAAATGCAAGGAAATTAAGAGGATTTATTTGGCGTGGCGACGAACGAATAAAAACAAAAGAGGATTTGTTTACAGCGGAAGAAAACGAAATGAACGACAAAATCATCAAGGAAAGTAATGCCAAAAAAGCCAAAGCAGATGTTCCAATGAAAGTCCGAAAAGAGACATTGGAATATAAAGAGACGAAATAGTTTAAAGTTTGCAGTCACAGTGTTCAGATAACAACTCAAATTAGTTATAAAATCTAGAAACAAATCAGATGGAAAACACAATTTTACCAATTGAATCAATTCAGGAAAGAGATATTGATTTAATTCTTCTTGAAGAATTATCGACAGATAATTCTTTTTGCGAATGGTTTGTTCGGGAATTAAATCTTCCGAACTTTACACAAGCAAATGGAGCTTGGAGAAGTATTTCAGCTTTTGGATTAGGTGAAACTGATATTCTATTTTCATATAATTCAAATGAAAAAAGAATTTTTGTTTTAATTGAAAATAAATTAGATGCAACATTTCAATTAGACCAATTTTACAGATATGAAAAAAGAGCAAAACTATATATTGATAAGTCCAGATGCGATGAAGCATTTTGCATTTTAACGGCTCCAAATCTTTATTGTGAAAATCAAAATTATTTTGATAATTATATTTCGTACGAAACAATTGGCAAAAGACTTTTATTTACTGGAACTAAAAGGAATATATTTAAAAATGAATTGTTGAATATTGCAGTTGAAAAATTAAGAAGAGGATATCAACCCATAAATTCTGAAATTGTACAAAAATTTTGGAAGTCTTACTGGAATTATAAAGAATTGAAACACCCAAGTTTATCTATGAAACAACCTGGAATTGTTCCTCATAATAGTGATTGGCCAATTTTACATGATGATAAATTAAAAGATGTAATATTCTATCATAAATTGGGACAAGGCAATATTGACGCTTCTTTTAGAGGTTTTTCAGAAAAAATAGAATTCAAAATCAGAGAGATTCTACCCGAAAATACTACATTGATAAAACATAGTAAAAGTTTTTCATTACGTATTTTTTCTGGTAAAATTGATAGAACTAGAGAATTTGATACTCAAATTATTGAGGTTGAGAATGGGCTTAATAATATAGAACTAATACGAAATTGGCTTTTTGAAAATAAAAATTACTGGACGTAAGAAAAATTAACAAATCTGAATAACAACCGTGAACAACGATTTCCTAAAATACCAAGCCCAAACGTCACCTTATCCGCTCGGAATGGAGGTTTCACACGCCATTGGTTCTTACATTTACGACACCAACAACAATAAATACTTGGATTTTGTGGCTGGCGTTTCCGCTTGCACACTAGGACATCAACATCCACGGGTGAATAATGCCATCAAAAATCAGTTGGATAAGTATTCGCACGTAATGGTTTATGGAGAATATTCTCAAAGTCCAGCAGTCGAATATTGCAAACTTTTAGCCGCTCACCTACCGTTTCCATTAGAAACAACCTATTTGGTCAATTCAGGAACCGAAGCCACCGAAGGCGCATTAAAATTAGCCCGACGCATCACCGGCAGAAGCCAATTAATTTCGTGCCACAACGCCTATCACGGCAATACAATGGGTTCGATGAGCGTAATGGGATTTGAAGAACGCAAACAAATCTTCCGTCCATTAGTTCCCGATGTCGATTTTATCACCTTCAATAACGAAGACGATTTACAGAAAATTACTACAAAAACTGCTGGAATAATTCTTGAAACCATTCAAGGCGGAGCTGGATTTATTCAACCTTACGACGGATTTCTCAAAAAAGTACGCGCCCGATGCACCGAAGTTGGCGCCATTATGATTCTCGACGAAATCCAACCCGGTTTTGGAAGAACCGGAAAATTATTCGGTTTTCAAAACTACGACGTCGTTCCCGATATCGTAATTATGGGCAAAGGAATGGGTGGCGGAATGCCAGTTGGCGGTTTCACAGCATCTCAAAAAAATATGGATTTATTGAGCGACAACCCCAAATTAGGGCACATCACAACCTTTGGCGGCCACCCCGTCATCGCCGCAGCGTGTTTGGCAACATTGCAAGAATTGACCGAAACCTCAATAATGAGGGATACTTTAGCCAAAGAAAAACTTTTTCGCACGCTTTTGGTACACCCATTAATCAAGGAAATCCGAGGCGAAGGATTAATGTTGGCAGCAATGACCGAAAACGCCGAAATAACCAACAAAGTAATCTTCAAATGTCAGGATAAAGGTCTGATATTGTTTTGGTTACTCTTTGAAAGTTGCGCCATCAGAATCACACCGCCGCTAACTATTTCTAACCAAGAAATTGAAGAAGGCTGTAAGATAATTCTCGAAGCAATGGACGAAATTTTAAACGAAAATTAGTTTTTTTTGGAGCTATTCCTGCTGTCATTCCAATCCGCTTTGTTGCTTCGTGCCGAGCAACAAAGCGGGATTTTCCCTTCCATCAGGGCTAGGGCATTCGGGATTTCAAGACGATTATTTGTTAATTAAATTGTTCACAAAAAAAAGCACTTTCTTCACAAAATAAAATTAAATCCTTACCTTTATATCAGGATAAATTAAAGAAAACAGTATGCACATAAGCGACGACGAAGAAGACTACAACTTATCCTTATCGAAATTTGAGTCGATGTTGAAAACCAACAAAGTTCTCTTTTTTGATTCCGAAGAATTTGAAGAAATTATTCTTCATTACCTCGATATGGGAAAAGCTGCCTTGGCTAAAAAAGCCTTGAAATTAGCGCTTGAACAACACCCAAAATCAACTGGATTAAAATTAGTTCAAGTAGAAATGTTGGTCTATGAAGATAAACTCGAACAAGCAGAAAAATTGCTAAATGAGTTGTATGCCATCGAACCTACAAACGAGGAAATATACATCCAAAAAGCAAATATATATTCCAAAAGAGACAATCACGAAAAAGCGGTAGAATTATTGCAAATCGCACTGAAATATACCGATGATTTCGCTGATGTCTATAATTTAATTGGAATGGAATACCTTTTTATGGACAATTTAGAATTGGCGAAAGACAATTTTATGAAATGTCTTGAAGAAGATACCGAAGACCAAGCAGCCTTATATAACGTGGTGTATTGTTTTGAATTTTTAGATCAAAACGAAGATGCAATCGTTTATCTTAATAAATATATCGACAGAAATCCATATAGCGAAATCGCTTGGCACCAAGTCGGAAGGCTAAATTACGGACTAAAAAGATATGAAGATGCGCTTCGTGCTTTTGAATTTGCAACCCTAATTGACGATGAATTTTTAGGCGCTTTTATGGAAAAAGCAAAAGCATTAGAAAGGCTAAAAAAATACGAAGAAGCCATTGAAAGCTACACACGAACTATTGAATTGGACGACGCTACTTCATACGCATTACTTCGAATGGGGAAATGCTACGAGAAAATTGGAAACAAAGTTTTAGCGCTAAAATATTTCAATAAAACCGTACACGAAGACCCGCTTTTAGACAAAGGTTGGATTGCAATTACTGATTTCTACGTTCGTCAAAAAAAATACCAAAAAGCCTTGTTTTATGTAAACAAAGCCTTGAGCATCGACAATCAAAATCGTTTGTATTGGAAACGATTTGCAACAATAAACAAAGAATTAAATCTTTTTGAAGAAGCAGAATTTGGATACAGAAAAGCAGTTGAATTTGGCGATTATCAATTGGACACGTGGTTGTTTTGGGTTGATATTCTTCAATTTTTAGGGGAATTTGAAAGTGCAATTCAAACATTATTACAAGCATCAGAATACTTCCCAGAAGAATATCAAGTTGAATATCGTTTGGCAGGATTGTACTTTATGATTCACGATGACAAAAAAGCAAAATTTCATTTAAGCAACGGACTTCGATTGAGTTTCAAAAACAAAACGCTTCTTGAAGAGTTATTTCCTGTGGTTTGGGCACGAAAAATGGTTCAAAATGCAATCAATAAAGTGTCAAAATAAAAATCTAAATGGCAAAGCACCAATTTGGTTTAGTTGGAAAAAACATCAGTTATTCATTTTCAAAAGCACATTTTACAAAAAAATTTGAAGAACTAAATTTATTGGATTATTCCTACGAAAACATAGACTTTCAAGACATTTCAAAATTGCCTAATTTTCTAAAAAATAATCCAAATTTAAAAGGCTTAAACGTAACAATTCCTTATAAAGAAGCGATTATTCCCTACTTGGATAAATTATCTAAAAAAGCAGCAGAAATTGGTGCTGTAAACACAATTCGTTTTACTAAAAAAGGGAAATTAAAAGGCTACAACACCGATTATTATGGCTTTCAAAAAGCACTCGAACCGCTATTGAAACAACATCACAAAAAAGCATTGTTATTAGGAACTGGCGGCGCTTCAAAAGCAGTAGCATATTCATTAAATAAAATGGGGATTGCTACTACTTATGTTTCAAGAACTTCGACAGGAAACGCCATTGGCTACAGCCAAATAACCGCCGAAACATTTGAAAAATACCAAATAATTATCAATTGTACGCCATTAGGAACTTCGCCTAATACCAATATTTGCCCTGAAATTCCATATCAATATTTCACTTCTAATCACATTGCTTTTGACTTGATTTACAATCCTGCTGAAACCTTATTTCTTCAAAAGGCAAAAGAACAAGGAGCTGTAATCAAAAACGGTTTAGAAATGTTAGTTTTTCAAGCGGAAAAAGCGTGGAAAATTTGGGGTTGTTGATATCTAATTCATACTTATAATGAATAAAACATTTAAAAATCAACTTGTGAAATTAAAGATTTCAAATTTACAGTAATACTATAAGTGATTGAAATAAATTATAAAAAAAGATGCTTTTACTGTCAAATTCATAATTTTAGCAGATAAAATCTATTATTTAATTACATTAATTTATATTTGCCACAATAAATCTGACTAAATTATGGAAGAATGTATCTCTGTTTTCGATATGCTAAAAATCGGTGTTGGTCCTTCGAGTTCCCACACATTAGGCCCTTGGCGAGCAGCAGAGCGTTTTCTTGGAGAATTACGAACTAATAATATATTTGAAAAAACCATACGAATTAAAGTCTATTTATACGGTTCGCTTTCCTTAACCGGCAAAGGACACGCCACAGATTCCGCACTTATGCTTGGTTTGAGCGGTCAAGATCCTGAATATATTCCCATCGAAAATATATCTAAAATTATAAAATCTATTGAAGATAAAAACGAGATTCTTTTAGGAAACGAAATGCCAATTCCATTTTATTTTCTTCAAGATATTGTTTTTAATAAAAACTTCCTTCCTTTTCATTCAAATGGTTTGAAATTTACGGCTTTCGCCAATGATGATTCGGAATATTCATCAACATTTTACTCTATTGGAGGCGGATTTGTCGTGAAAGAAGAACGCGAAAATGCAAAACAAAAACTGAAAATAAAATGTGCTTTTCCGTTTCAAATTGCAAATGCAGCCGAACTTTTAGACTATTGTACCACAGAAAATAAGAAGGTTTCAGAAATAGTTTATGAAAATGAAAAGTCAATGCGTTCCAAAGAAACAATTCATAATGAGTTGATGCGAATTTGGAATACGATGTTAGAATGCATTTACATCGGTTGCCACTCCGAAGGAATTCTCCCTGGAGGATTGAATGTAAGACGAAGAGCATTTGATATGCATCAAAATTTAATTGGTTTGGCAAATTATAATTCACCTCAAACTTGGCTGGAAGAAATCAGAAAAACTGAAGTTAAATTCCGTCAAATTTTGAAATGGGTAAGTTGTTTTGCCCTTGCGGTAAATGAAGTAAATGCTGCTTTAGGACGTGTCGTTACTGCCCCAACAAACGGAAGTGCAGGCGTTATCCCAGCCGTTTTGATGTATTATTTAGTAATAGAAAATCACAACGCTGGCGAAAAAGAAATCAAACAATTCTTGATGGTTGCGGGAGAAATTGGCAGTATTTTCAAAAAAGGCTCTACTATTTCCGCAGCAATGGGTGGTTGTCAAGCAGAAATTGGTGTTTCATCATCAATGGCAGCGGCTGCTTTGTGCGAATTAATGGGCGGAACTCCAGAACAAGTTTTGATGGCAGCCGAAATAGCAATGGAACATCATTTGGGAATGACCTGCGATCCTGTGGGCGGTTTGGTTCAAATTCCTTGTATCGAAAGAAATACAATGGGAGCTATAAAGGCAATAAATGCTGCCGAATTAGCATTAGAAACAGATCCTAAAAATGCAAAAGTGCCTTTGGATAAAGTTATTGATACGATGTGGCAAACTGCAAAAGATATGAATAATAAATACAAAGAAACCTCCGAAGGTGGATTGGCAATTGCAGTGAATTTGGCGGATTGTTAAGGAAAAGGTAAAAGTTTAATCGGTTAATCGTTTAAAAGTAAAAGTTTAATCGTTGAATCGGTTAATTGTTTAAAGGTTTTTCGACTAATATGAATGTTTTACACAGATTAAAAATCTAAAATCTGAAATCATAAATCTAAAATAAACCTCCGCATAATTATCTATTTAATCAAACAAATTTGATTATTTTTGCCTAAATTATTTACATAAACCATAATTCAAAGTCATAATGTCAGTAGCTAAAAAGGATTATAAAAGAATAACTACCAAGTCACTTATTGAGATGAAAGCCAATGGCGAAAAAATTTCAATGCTTACAGCCTATGATTATTCTATGGCAAAAATTGTTGATACTGCAGGAATTGACGTAATTCTTGTTGGAGATTCTGCTTCAAATGTAATGGCGGGTCACGAAACTACATTACCAATTACATTAGACCAAATGATTTATCACGCCTCAAGTGTGGTTCGTGCCATCGAAAGAGCTTTGGTTGTGGTTGACTTACCTTTTGGAAGCTACCAATCAGACCCAAAAGAAGCCTTGCGTTCTTCAATTAGAATAATGAAAGAAAGTGGTGGACACGCAGTGAAATTAGAAGGTGGCAGCGAAATTAAAGATTCAATAAAGAAAATATTAAACGCTGGAATTCCTGTAATGGGGCATTTAGGCTTAACACCGCAATCAATATACAAATTTGGAAGTTATACCGTTCGTGCTAAAGAAGAGGAAGAAGCTGAAAAGTTAATGCAAGACGCTAAAATGCTTGAAAAAATTGGGTGTTTTGCATTGGTATTAGAAAAAATTCCTGCTCATTTGGCTGCAAAAGTAGCACAAAGTATTTCGATACCAGTTATTGGAATTGGTGCTGGTGGTGGAGTTGATGGTCAAGTACTTGTCATTCACGATATGTTGGGTATGAATAACGAATTTAGTCCACGATTTTTGAGACGCTATTTGAATTTATATGAACAAATGACTTCCGCAATTGGTCAATATGTGAAAGATGTAAAATCGAGTGATTTTCCTAATGCGAATGAGCAATATTAAATTAGACTTCTTAGAATATTAGATTTATAGACTTCTTAGAATTTAAGAGTTGACGTACTATTTTTTCATTTAAATATAAATAAATGCACCAGTTTAAAGAATTATTGATTTGGAAAAAAAGTAGAATTCTTTGTTCTGAGATTTATAATGCAACATCAAATTTTCCAACTGAAGAAAAATTTGGATTAACGAATCAGCTTCGTCGTGCATCGGTTTCAATTCCATCAAACATTGCAGAAGGCTCATCAAGACATTCAAATAAAGACTTTTCTCGATTTTTAGAAATTGCCATTGGTTCAGCTTATGAAGTCGAAACTCAACTTTTAATTGCACTCGATTTGGGATTTATTACATCCGAAAACACGTTGAAAATAAATACTTTATTACAAGAAATAATAAAAATGACTTCAAAATTCAGAGCTGATTTAATTTGAATCTAAGAAGTCTATAAATCTAATATTCTAATTTGTCTATTTTGAAAATAATTTCCGATAAAAATAACCTGCAAGTGCTTCACGAAGACAATCATATTATTGTGATTAATAAGCGTGTTGGAGATATTGTGCAAGGTGACAAAACGGGCGACAAACCATTGTCTGAAGTTGTGAAAGAATACATCAAAGTTAAATATAACAAACCAGGCGAAGTATTTCTTGGAGTGGTTCATCGTTTGGACCGACCAACAACTGGAATTGTAGTTTTTGCAAGAACCAGTAAGGCTTTGACCCGAATGAATGAACTTTTTAGCAATCGAGAAACGCAAAAAACATATTGGGCAATTGTCAAAAACAAACCAATAAATACCGAAGATAAATTGGTTCATTTTCTGAAAAGAAATGAGAAAAATAATACTTCAAAAGCACATCTTAAAGAGGTTACCGATAGTAAATTGGCAAGTTTAGACTATAAAATTATTGCTACACTTCAAAACTATTTTGCATTAGAAATAAATCTTCACACAGGAAGACACCATCAAATTAGAGCACAATTATCCGCAATTGGATCACCGATAAAGGGAGATTTGAAATATGGTTTTGAGAGGAGTAATCCCGATGGCGGCATACATCTTCACGCCAGAAAATTAGTTTTTGTGCATCCTGTTTCTAAAGAAAATATAGAAATTGTTGCCCCTACCCCAAATGATGTGATTTGGAACGCAATTTAAAAATAAATAAAAATGAATAACACAATGATTGAATATAACGAAGGACATCAAACTTATTATGTTTATATCATTACTAATAAATACAGTTCAACTATTATATAGGAATGACAAATAATTTGGAATTAAGATTACCACAGCATAAAGAAAACATTGAAAAAGGAATTAAAACTTTTGCCTCAAAATATACTATTCAATATTTAGTTTATTATGAAAAATTCACATGGGTACAACTTGCTATAGCAAGAGAAAAAGAACTAAAGGGTTGGAGAAGAGAAAAAAAGTTAGATTTGATTAAATCATTTAATGAAAATTTTGAGTTTTTAAATAGTAGGTTCTGTATAAATAATGTGATTCCTCCTACGTCGGAATGACAAAAAAATAAGAAAAAACAATGTGATTGCTTCGTGCCTCGCAATGACAATTAACCGAATTAACAAATAAAGAATTAACAATTAACGAAATTAACCAATAAAAAAATCAATTATGGCATCAACATCAGAAACAGGAAATGCTAAAAATGTAGCAAACTTCAGCTCGGGTTATCAAATTTTAGAAGAAATGGGTACGCTTTACAATCCATCAAATTCAAATTTACAATTGACAAATCTGGAACCTATAAAAGTCTCACTTGCAGGAGTAATTACAGTTTTAAACGACAAAAAACCAATTTACAAAAATGCAGTTGCAGACCGAGAAATTGAAATTGCACCACTCGGAATAATAGCGACAAAAGCGTTAAACTTTGCAAAATCTTTGAATATTTCAACAACAGACAAAGCCAATTTAGCAAGTCAAGCAAAAAAAATTCGTGGAGACCAAAAACCAAAAGTGTTAAACCCCGACACCGCCGAAGGCGATGCAATATCAACTTCTCAAATGAGTTTCTGCAAATCTTGATACCTATACAAGTCAATTAGCATCACACCCAGAATATGTACCAAACGAAACAGAAATACAAATCGCAAGTTTACAAACGTACCACCAAAGACTAACCACATTAAGCGGTATGGTAAACTCGGCAGGAAACGCACTAATTACAGCACGAAAAAACCGGAATGATATTTTATATTTCAACGATACAAACATAATTCAACTCATGAGAGAAATCAAAGCCTACGTAAAATCTCTAGGAACAGCTGGCGAACCCTATTACAAAGCACTCGTAAAACTAAAATTTACAGATTTACAAAAATAAAAGTAAAAAGTAAAAAGCAAAAAGTAAAGTGCTACCGCACTAGTATTATATCAGAAAGTGTGTAAGTAAAAAAAGAGGGTTTGTACAAACCTTCATTTTTTTTACTTACACACTTTTAAGTGTAGTGTCATTGTAAATTCTTTTGACGTACCATGAAATCCTTTTGACGCATGGTAAATTCCTTTTGACGCATGGTAAATTCCTTTTGACGTACCATGAAATCCTTTTTACGCATGTTAAATTCCTTTTTACGCATAGTAAATTCCTTTTTATGTATGTGAAATAACAAATAACAAATACGCAAGAATGAAAAATTGCGAATACAAAACGTCACGCAATACCGAATAACCGAATTAACAAATAACCCGTTCCGCTTTAGTTTTATAAACGATTTAGAATTAATCAATTAATTTTATAAATCTAATTTTATAAAAAAATAATGTTCTTATTAAATAAATGATTAATTTTCCAATGTTTAAAACACGATATTGAAAAAGTACATTGTAAAAAGATACGAAACTAAAAATCACAGCGATTGGAATGCTTTTATTAGCACTGCCAAAAACGCCACATTCCTATTCAATAGGGACTTTATGGAGTACCAAAGTGACCGATTTGAAGATTTCTCATTGATGATTTATGAGGAAGATAAGTTGGTTTCTGTTTTGCCAGCGAATAGAGTAGGAGCTACAATTTATTCGCATCAAGGGTTAACTTATGGCGGGTTGGTGTTTCAAACAAACATTAAATTGGGTAATTCAATTGCTGTTTTTCGCGATATTCTTATTTATTTAAATGAAAATCAGATTGATAAATTCAATTTAAAGTTGATTCCGTCCATATATTGCAATGGTTTTTCGGAAGAAATCGAATATTCTTTATTTCTTTTAAAAGCGCAATTAATACGAAGAGATTGTTTGTCAGTTTTAGATTTATCGAAACCTTTTTCAATTTCAAAAACAAGAAAAGAAAGTATTCGTAGAGGTTTAAAAAATAATTTGATTATAAAAGAAGAACTTAATTTTGAGTTGTTTTGGAATAAAATTTTAATTCCTAATTTGGATAAAAAACACAATGCAAAACCAGTTCATTCTATAGAAGAAATGACAAAATTACAAATTGCATTCCCTGATAATATTCAGCATTTTAATGTTTATGACGGGGATAATATTGTTGCAGGAACTACTATTTTTATTTCAGAAAACGTTGCACATCCACAATATATTTCGGGTAATAATCAAAAAAATGAATTGGGAAGTTTAGACTATTTATACGATTATTTGATAAAAGTTGTTTTTAAAGATAAAATGTATTTTGATTTTGGACCTTCACACGAAGAAAATGGATTAAAAATTAATGAAGGAATTCTATTTTGGAAAGAAAGTTTTGGTGCCAAAACAACAGTTCAGGATTATTATGAGATTGAAACCAAGAATTACAATAATTTAGCTACTATTTTGATATGATTAAATTTCTCGATTTGCAAAAAATAAATGCCATTTACGAAAATGCTTTTCAGCAAAAATTGAAAAGTGTCTTGGATAAAGGTTGGTATGTTTTGGGCAATGAAGTTCAAGAATTTGAGAAAAATTTCGCCGATTATTGCAAAGCCAGCCATTGTATTGGTGTTGGAAATGGATTAGATGCGTTAACTTTAATTTTCAAAGCTCATATTCAGTTAGGAAAATTACAAAAAGGCGATGAAGTTATAGTTCCTGCAAATACCTATATCGCAACAATTTTGTCTGTTTTGCAAGCAGATTTAGTTCCTGTTTTGGTTGAACCAAAATTAGAAACGTACAACATAAATCCCAATTTGATTCAAGATAAAATTACTTCAAAAACAAAAGCAATTTTAGCGGTTCATCTTTACGGTCAATTAGCTGAAATTGATAAAATTAATGAAATTGCAATTCAAAATAATTTGATTGTTGTTGAAGATGCTGCACAATCTCACGGGGCTTTCTTAAGTGAAAATAGAAAATCAATAAACACACAAGCTTTTAGTTTTTATCCTGGGAAAAATTTGGGTGCTTTGGGCGATGGAGGTGCAGTAATTACTAACGATGAGGAATTAGCAAAAGCGTTGTTCTCATTAAGAAATTATGGTTCTAAAGTAAAATATCACAATAATTATATTGGAGTAAATTCTCGTTTGGATGAATTACAAGCTGCATTTTTGAACGTAAAATTACCCAATTTAGATGCCGATAATGAACAACGTAGAACTATTGCAAAACGCTATTTGTCAGGAATTAAAAACGATAAATTAACGTTGCCATTTTGGGATTTCTCAAATAATCACGTGTTTCATTTATTCGTAATTCGTACTGAAAATAGGGACGAATTACAAGATTATTTAAAAGAAAACGGAATAGAAACGATGATACATTATCCTATTCCACCACACAAACAAAAGGCATTTGAAAATTGGAATAATTTGTCGTTTCCAATTACCGAAAAAATCCATAATGAGGTTTTAAGTTTGCCAATAAGTCCAATTATGACAGCCGATGAAGTTGATTTTGTTATCCAAAAATTGAATTTATGGACATCTTAATAAAATCATTTAATCGTCCGTATTATTTGGACAGATGCATTCAAAGTATAGTTTTAAACAGCCTAAATTCAGACTATAAAATTGTTATTTTAGATGATGGAACACCACAAAAATACTTGAATAAATTATTGGATAAATATCCTGAAATTAAAATTTTAAAATCTGATTTATATGATGAAAAGTCAAATGCTATTGCAAATGACATCCAAAATATTAATTCAAAAATTCCAATTGATTTATGGATTAGTTCCGCCAAAAACGCATCGAATTATTTTCTATTAATCGAGGATGATTTTTGGTTTACGAAATCTTTTAATTTAAAGAAATTCAGATTGAATTTAGAAACAGATAAGATTAAAATGTTGAAATTATGTTGGCTTGGAAATTCTAAATTATTACCAGAAAAAACCGTTTCTAATAATAATTTATATTCTATTTACAGTCCAAATTTATACACTGAAAACCCTTATTTGTTTAATTTAATATTTAGAATTGACCGCTTTAAAATCCGAAAAATTCTAACTATTTTGAAATTTTATAGTGAAGAACGATTTTTGAAATATTATACTATTTACGCCACTTCGGGTGCTGTTTTTAAAAAGAAATATTTTCTTAATTTATGGAAAAACCATAAAAATTCTATTGATGAAGGACTTCAATTATTGAATGCGGTTAAATTTATTAATAAAAAGAAGAAAAGCTCGAATTTCGGATTTTCAAATAATGAATTAATGAAAACTGGCTTTTTATCTTCTGCAAGCAATCAAAATAAAGCGTTTAAAAATATTGCTATTGATATGTTTGCTTTCAATAAAATCATTAATGAAGCCTGGTTTAACAATGATTTTGATGCAATGGTGAACTATCCAAATGATTTAAATTCTGAAAAAATAGAAGAATTACTCATTAAAAGTAATAATCCATTAGCGCAAGTTTCAGAATGGAAAAAATGGGTGCAAGCATTTAAAAATCAATATATATCTTTCGGCTGCAAAATTGATTAAAATGGAAATAAAAGACAACGAAAACTCACATAAAACAATCATCAAAGCCACTGGTATCTTTGGATTTGCTCAAGCGATGAAAATGATTATTGGAGTTATTGGTTCTAAATGTGTGGCAATTTTTTTAGGTCCAATTGGAATAGGAACTGTCGGATTATTGAACAATACAATTGCAATTATTAGCTCATTAACGAGTTTTGGACTTACTATTACAAGTGTTCGAGAAGTTAGTTTGGCAAATGCTGAAAATGACGAAATCAAGTTTTCAGAACGTTTTATTGTTCTCCAACGATGGTCATTTTTAATTGGTTTATTTGGCGCCATAGTAACTATTGTTTTCTCAAAATTATTAAGTAAATGGACTTTTGGCACCTCGGATTATTTTTTTTGGTTTGTAATTTTATCCGTAAATTTTGTTTTTTCAAGTTTAACTTCGTGTAGAATTGCGCTTTTGCAAGGTTTTCGTATGATAAAATCAATTGCTATTTCTAATGTTTTGTCTTCTGTTTTAATCACTCTTTTTACAGTTCCAATTTATTATTTTTTTAGATTTGATGGAATAGTTACCGTTATTTTGGTGTCAACTCTAATCAGTTTTTTGGTAAATATCTATTTCACTCGAAATATAAAAATCAACAAAATTAAGATTCCAATTTCGGAAACATTTCAAAGAGGAATTCCTTTATTAAAAATGGGTTTTCTTTTATCTATAAATGTTATTGTTGGTCAAATATGCAGTTATTTAATTAAAATATATTTAAGCGGAAGTGGTTCTACAACAGATATTTTAGGGCTTTTTGAAGTGAGTTCTGTGCTATTAATTTCTTATGTAGGAATGATTTTCAATGCTATGGGAACCGATTTTTATCCAAGAATTACTGCCATCCAAAGTGATAATTCCAAGATAAAAGATTTAGTAAACGATCAAATAGAAATTGGTTTGTTATTAATTACGCCAGCGATTACTTTTCTGTATTTTTGTGCACCATTATTAGTTCAAACGCTTTATACAAAAGAATTTTTAGGCGTTTTATTGATTTTGAAAGCGGCATTATTTGCAGTAATTATTAAAGCAATAATTTGGCCTTTGGCTTTTATAATTTTAGCAAAAGGAGATACTAAATTGTATTTCAAACAAGAAATTTTGAGTGATTTATTTCTGCTTATTTCAACAGTAGTTTTATATCATTTTTTTGGATTGGTAGGAATCGGAATTGCGAGCCTTTTTCAATTTATTATTTATGCCTTCTACATCATAAATATCCTAAATAAAAAGTTCGATTTTGCTATTAGAAAAGACACTTTTAAAATAATTTGGGTTTGTTTTTTTATTGGATTAGCGTCCTGCATAATAACTTTCACAATTGATTACCCCTATGCTTATTACCCACTTGGAAGTATTTTTATTTTATCTGCGTTTTATTCCTACAAAGAATTAGACAAAAGAATTGATCTTTTTTCCTATTATTTGAAAATTAAAAATAAATTCAAGCGTAATGAATAAAGTCAATTTTCCTGCATTAACAGGTATTCGTGCAATTGCCGCTTTTATGGTTTATATTCATCATTATAATCCGTTTTCAGTTGCAATTTTCGGGCAATATTGTCACGATTTTTTCAGTGAATTTCACATTGGCGTTACCATATTTTTCGTTTTGAGTGGTTTTTTAATTTGCAATCGCTATTATGAAGAACAAAATTTCCGTTTCAAAGACTATTTCATCAAGCGTTTTGCAAGGATTTATCCAATGTATTTCTTGCTAACAACATTTACATTTCTATTTTTTGCAATTTTTCATTCTCAAACCAATGTAATAGATTTGAAAAATTATTTTTTTAATATTTCTTTATTAAAAGGTTTTTCAGACGATTTGAAATTCACTGGAATAGCACAAAGTTGGTCTTTGACAGTCGAAGAAGTTTTCTATTTATTAGCACCAATTTTCTTTCTTTTAATTAAAAAGAACAAACTCTTTCTATTAATTACGCCACTATTTTTTGTTGGATTCGGACTTTTATTAGTGTCAATTTTCAATGGAATTGATTGCTACGGTTTTATGAAATCAATTAATTTTATGTTAGATTTTACCTTCTTCGGACGGGTAACTGAATTTTTTGTTGGAATTGCACTTGCTTTACTTATTAGAAATAATAAATTTAATTTGAAATATCAAGGATTTACTTACCTCGGTTTTTTTGGAATTATTTTAAGTATTTGTGCTTTGGTTTCTTTGAAAGTTGGAACTGGTTTTGGTGTGGATACGCTATCAGGAAAAGTCATAAACACGTTTTTTCTTCCTGTTTTTGGAATTGCACCTTTGTTTTTGGGGTTAATAAAAGAAAAGACGATATTGCAACAATTTTTTAGCACCAAAATCATACTACTTTTGGGTAAAAGCTCGTATATTTTTTACCTAATTCATCTCGGAATTTTCGTGACTATTTTGAATATAATTTCAAGTAATCAAGGATTTATTTTCATTGCTTTAAATGTTATTTCAGTAATTTTATACTTATATTTAGAAAGCCCTTTAAATAAGATAATTCGGAAAAACATTAATTAAAAGCTAATACTTTTTAAAGTTTTTTCTCCAAGAAATCTCAATTCTAAGTCCTAAATTTTTCAAAAATAAGTTGAAACTTCTATTCTTAAAGGAATGAATTATTTCATAATGAACTCTTTTTTGAAGTGCTAAATCTTCTTTTTTTGATTGATTTAATTTCAATGCTTTTCTTAGAATTTTATAAGTAGAAATATTAATTTTATTATTTTTCTTAAAAAAATGAGTTCCCAAAGAGTTAGAAACAATCCTTTTTTTTATCAAAACTGCATCAATAAAATCAAATTCATAAACCCTAGAAGCTCGAATCCAAGAATCCAAATCTTCATAACCAAGTGTTTCATCGTAACCACCAAGAAAGTCAAAAACATCTTTCTTAATCAATGTTGAAACCGAGCAAATACTATCGCCACTTGACAAAACAGCTGCGTAAATGTCGCCAGTTTTTCTTTTGGTAATCACGGTTCCATTTGCATCGACAGGAAAATAGAAAGAATTAAAACTGCCATTTTCATTGATTATTTCGGCATTTCCGTATACAATTCCAAGATTTTTATAGGTGCTTTTCTGGAACGCCTCCACTTGCATTTTAATTCCATTTGGCATTAATAAATCATCGGCTGCCAAATCTAAAATATAATTTCCTTTTACAATTTTCAAGGCGTTATTGAACGATTTTGTATTTCCTAAATTAACTTCATTGGCAATAAAACGAACATCAGAATGAGAAAGTAGCCAATCTTCAATTATTGATTTTGTAGCATCCGAACTACAATCATCCACAATAATAAGTTCAATTGACGAATAGTTTTGATTCACCACTGAATTCAATGTTTCCACTACAAATTTTTCGTGATTATAAGACAAACAAATTATCGTTACAAGCGGATTTTCTTGCATATTTTTTTAAAAGAGTTATATTTGATACGAAAATAAGAAAACGTTGATGATAATTCCGCATAAAAAATATAAAATCGCTTTCATTGGTTACCGATTAGGATTTGGTGGCGCAGAAAAAGTGATGGCAAATTTGTCTATTTTTTTTGAAAAGCAAGGAATCGAAGTTCATAATATTATTGTATTGGATGTTGTTTCGTATCCTTTTTCAGGAAAATTAGTTAATTTAGGGTTACTAAAAAACAAGCGTAATGGAATATTTAATAAAATGTGTCGCTTGCTATTTTTGAATAAGTATCTTAATGAAAATAAATTTGATTTTATCATTGATTTTAGATTCCGAATCAACCCAATTCAAGAACTATTGATTGCAAAATGGCTTTATAAATCTAAAACGATTTTCACTGTTCACAGTTATTTGATTGATAATTATATGCCAAATTGGTCTTTTTTAACTCGTTTTATGCACCAAGATTGTTATAAAATGGTTGTAATCACAAATAAAGCAAAAGAATTAATTGAATTTAAACATCATTTAAACAACGTTCAAACGATTTATAATCCTATAAATATCGAAGAAATTCAGTCTAAATCGATTGCAGCAATTGATGTGAATTTTGATTATATAATTGGAATTGGCCAAATGGAAACTAACATAAAACAGTTTGATAAATTAATAGAAGCCTATTCAAATTCTATTTTGCCAAATCAAAACATTCATCTTATTTTACTAGGCGATGGCGAACGAATTTCAATATTAAAATCATTGGTTAAGCAAAATAATATTGAAGAAAAAGTACATTTTTTAGGATTTCAAGAAAACCCTTATAAGTATTTAAAAAATGCTAAATTTTTTGTTTTAAGTAGTTTAAATGAAGGTTTGCCAAATGTAATTTTAGAAGCATTGGCTTGCGGAACCCCTGTTGTTTCTTTTGATTGTTTATCTGGACCTAGCGAAATGATTTTGGACAAACAAAATGGACTTTTAGTTGAAAATCAGAATGTTCAAAAACTAACAGAAGCAATGAATTTATTTGTTGAGGATTATGAATTATATACGTTTTGTAAAAAAAATGCGTTTCAAAGTATCCGTCATTTTTCAATAGAAAATATTGGGAAACAATGGTTGGATTTAATGCAAATTAATAATTAATATATGACGAAAATTAGCGATTTACAACTGATTCAAATTCCAACAGTTGAAGATTTACGAGGTAATTTAGCATTTGTTCAAAATGATATTTTACCATTTGAATTCAAAAGAATTTATTACCTTTTTGATGTTCCAAGTACTGCTTTTCGTGGTGGACATTCCCATATAAACCAACACGAAATTTTAATAGCATTAACTGGAAGCTTTGAAGTCACTGTTAATGATGGTAAAGATAAAAAGAGCTATTTATTAAATAAGCCTAATATTGGGTTGCATATTCCAACTGGGATTTGGCGTGAATTAGAGAATTTTTCTTCAGGGGCAGTTTGTCTTGTTTTAGCTTCAGATGTTTTTGAAGAAACCGATTATATACGAGATTATAATGAATTTTTTAGAACAAAATAATGAAAATTTTATATGTAGTTCCAAATATCAATAATGGAGATGGAATCTCCAGAGTTATTGCCATTAAGGCGAATTATCTCATTGAATATTATAGTTATGAAATTGCAATTCTTACGCAAAATAAGGGAAACGAAGGTTTGTTTTATGATTTTAATAAAAGCATAGCTTTTTATGATATGCAGCTAAATGGAACTATTTTTCAATTCTTTAACTCCTTCAGAAATCAATTAAAAAGTGCCATTAACGAGATAAAACCTGATAGAATTATTATTTGTGATAATGGTTTAAAGGCTTTTTTGATACCTTTTATTATAAATCCTAAAATTTCACTATTCCTTGAAATTCATAGTTCGTTGTTCATCGAAGAAAGCAAACGTAAAAACACATTTTTACCTAGTTTAAAATCTAAATTGATTTGTTTATATAAGCAATTTGGTGCTTCTCAATTCAATCAAGTAATTGTAGAAACTCAAGAAAGTATTAAAGAGTGGAAACTCAAAAAGGGTATCGTAATACCAAATCCATTATGGTTTTCAACAGATATAAAATCCGATTTGTCTCAAAAAAATGTAATTGCTGTTGGTCGTCACGTGTATGAAAAAGGATTCGATAGATTACTCGAAATTTGGAAAAAAGTAATCGTAAAACACCCCGATTGGAACTTAACTATTTATGGAAAATCAAATCCCGATTTTGATTTAGTTGCATTGGCAAAAAAACTAAATATTGAAAATAATATTACTTTTCACGAACCTGAAAAAAACATTGAAGAGAAATATTTAGAAGCATCAATTTATTTAATGACATCACGATTTGAGGGTTTCGGAATGGTGCTAATTGAGGCTATGGCATCGGGATTGCCGTGTATTGCTTACGATTGTCCTTGCGGTCCAAGAGCTATTGTCGAAAACAATAATAATGGTTTTTTAATTGAAGACGGAAACGAAAAACAATTTATTCAAACGTTAGAAAATTTGATTGAAAATGAAAACCTTCGAATTGATATGGGAAATAAGGCTAAAATTTCTGTCAATAAATATGAGATTGAGGCAATTATGAAGCAATGGAATTCAGTTTTAAAAAGAGAAATTTATTTTACTCAAATACGCATTATATAAAATAGTTTAAATTAGCCTTCTAATTCTTAATGCCTAAGCATTAGAAAATTTTCAACCAAGAACTTCGATATTTACTATACCAGCAAATAGATTACGCCCTGGGTCGGAGTGGTTTTTTTGAGCCAAATTCTTATAAAAATCAAGTTTCGAGAACTTATCGACAACAATTCGGATTTGCCAAATTCAGGATACAATCGATTATACAAATCATCGACAATAATCGAGGGATTTATCACTAGTATTTAGTCAACGCTTAAAAACACATTAACAGTCTGATTGTTAATCTGTTTTTAAGCGTTGACTAACTATAAAAATTACAAACTATTGGTTTAAAACAAAAATGCCTCGCAAAGCTAATTGCGAGGCATTTTTATATACTAATCTATTGAATTACGAGTTGTGCTCTTCTTCAATTCTTTTGTGTTCTGCATCAGAAATAGTATCAACTAATACTGGAGTTGCAATAAACAATGAAGAATACGTTCCTACTACAATACCAATCAACATGGCGAAGATAAATCCTCTGATAGATTCTCCACCAAATACAAACATAATCAACAATACTAAAATCATCGTTAATGAGGTATTGATAGTTCTTGACATTGTAGAATTAATAGATTGGTTCACAATAGAATTGAAATTTCCTTTTGCTTTTCCACCTAAATATTCACGAACTCTGTCAAATACAATAACGGTATCATTCATAGAATATCCAATTACTGTTAGAATCGCAGCGATGAAGTGTTGGTCGATTTCCATTCCAAAAGGCATATATTTCCATAATAAAGAGTAAATACCCAATACGAAAATAACGTCATGTGCAACGGCAGCAATCGCTCCCAAACTGTATTGCCATTTTCTGAAACTGATAAATAAATACAAACAAACAATAAGCATCGCACCAATTACAGCCCAATACGAGTTAGTTTTGATATCATCAGCAACTGTAGGCCCTACTTTTGAAGCTTGAAGAATTCCTAATTTCTTACCATCATAACTGTTAACGAATTTATCGTAAGTCATATTGGCATCAAAATGTTTTTTCAAGTTATCATATAAAATTTGGTTAACCGCTTTATCCGCTTCTGTACCTGCTTCCGCAACTTTATATTTTGTAGTAATTTTCAACTGGTTGTCTTTACCAAATATTTTGGCTTCAGCACTTCCGTCAAATACTTTTACTAATTCTAATTTAACTTCTTCAGCAGAAACTGGTTTTTCAAAACGTACTTGGAAGGTTCTTCCTCCAACAAAGTCAACACCTTGATTCAATCCATTTGTAGAAAGTGAAATAATACTCACAATTACAACTAAACTTGAAAAGATATACGTGTATTTTTTTACACCTAAGAAATCAAAATGGAAGTTTGTAAAGAAGTTTTTAGAGAAACCAGTAACGAAAGATAATTTATTACCTCTATTAACGCTCCAATCCAATAATATTCTTGTGATGAAAATTGAAGTAAATAAAGATGTTGCAATACCTATTAATAATGTAGTTGCAAAACCTTGAATTGGTCCTGTTCCGAAAATTAATAAAACTGCACCTGTCAAAACGTGCGTTACATTCGCATCAACAATAGAACGCATCGCACCTTTCCAACCAAATGACGCTTTAATCGCTTCATCAATTGATTTTCCTGCACGTAATTCTTCTTTCGCCCTTTCATAGATAATGATGTTCGCATCTACCGCAGTTCCCATTGTTAATACGATACCGGCAATTCCAGGCAAAGTAAGAACAGCACCTAAACTTGCTAAAATACCAAATAAGAAAAGTAAGTTGATTGCTAAAGCAATGTTTGCATATAAACCAGTTTTACCGTAGTAAACCATCATCCAAAGCGATACGATTAACAAACCGATAATTGCTGAGTTTGTACCGTTATCAATAGCTTCTTGACCCAAAGATGGCCCTACCACTTCTGATTGTACAATTTCTGCTGAAGCTGGTAATTTACCTGCTCTTAATACGTTGGCTAAATCTTTAGTTTCTGTAACATCAAACACACCTGAAATTTCAGATCTTCCTCCTGAAATAGGACCGCTTGAAACTCCTGGGGCTGAATAAACAACATCATCTAATACAATTGCAATATTGCTTTTTTGTGTAAATGCTTTCCCTGTTAATTCTTCCCAAGCTTTTGCACCTTGACCACTCATTTGCATCGTTACAGATGGTTTTCCTAATTGATCAAATGAATCTTTAGCATCAGTTACAACTCCACCACTCATAGCCGCTTGGTTGTCTCTGTTTCCTTTTAGTGCATATAATTCAACAGTTTCAACTGATTTTTTGGTTTTTTCATCAATTGTAGTCGATGGTTTTCCCCATACAAATTTAGCGTAACGCTTGTCTGAAGGCAATAAAACTCTAATGTCTTGTCTTTTGAAATAACTGTTAATTACAGCAGTATCTTTTGGGGCAACAACTCCTAAAACTGGTCCGCCACCTTGAGATACAAATTTATCTAACAAAGGATTGCTTCCTTTTTTATCAGCAACAGTATCTTTAGCTTTATCAGTCAATAAAGTATCAATTCCTGTTTTAGCAGTTTCTTTTACTTTAATCGCTCCTTTTTCAGTTAATTTCAAAGCATTATTAGTTGCCATTAAGAAATTACCTAATTCATCAATTTTGTAGGTTTCCCAAAATTCTAATTGCGCTGTACTTTGCAATAATTTTTTGATACGATCCACATCTTTAGCACCTGGAAGTTCCACTAAGATTCTTCCTGATTCTCCTAATTTTTGAATGTTAGGTTGTGTTACACCAAATTTATCGATACGTTTTCTCAATACTTCAAAAGCACTTTCGATAGACTCATCAACTTTTCTTCTGATTACTTTCTTAACCTCATCATCGGTTTTTTTGAAGTTTACCTCGTCACCTAATATTTTATTAGCAAAAACATCTGGTGAAGATAATTTTATTTTTCCATCAGCCGCTTTTTCAAATTCAGCAAAAAAGACATCTAAATAGTCTTGATTTCCTTGTCTGTTTTTAGTTGCTTCCGCCAATGCTTGGTTGAAAACAGGATTTTTAGAATTATTAGATAATCCTTTGATAATGTCTTTTACAGAAATTTGAAGCTGAACATTTATTCCACCTTCTAAATCTAATCCTTTATTGATTTTTTTGTCTTTTACTTCATTGTATGTGAAATCTGAAAAACCAAGATTAAATACTTTTTCTTTTCCAATGGAATCTAAGTATTTTAATTCTTTTTCAGAATTACCGTTAGCATACGATTTGGCATCACTTTCTATTTTGTGAGATACGAAAGTGAATGAAAGTTGGTAAATGCTTACCAATGCAAATAAAATTGCGAAAAATTTAATAAGTCCTCTATTCTGCATTATTACTATAATTAATTAATTTTTATTCTGTTTTTAGTTGTTTAAATGTTAAAAACAAATAAAGTTTCTATTATTTTAAATAAATAACAACAACTTTATTTATGCTCAATATTTTTTAGCTGACAAATATATAATTATCAATGAGATTAACCAATTTATTTGATGATTAATCTAAAAAAAAGACTGCATTTTTTTGCAGTCTTCTTTCAAAGTTGTATAAATATTTATGCTAATACCGACTTAAGATCGGCATTCATATTACGAACTGCATCGGCACTTTTCGCAAATAATGCTTTTTCGGCATCGTTTAATTTGATTTCCAAAATTTCTTCAATTCCGTTTTTACCTATAATACACGGAACACCAATGCAAATATCACTTTGACCGTATTCACCTTCCAATAGCACCGAACAAGCAATCATTTTTCGTTGATTATTCAAAATACTATCTACTAAATACGCCACAGAAGCTCCCGGCGCATACCAAGCTGAAGTTCCTAAAAGCCCCGTTAATGTTGCACCACCAACCATAGTTGCAGCCGCTACTTTATCTAATTCTTCTTGAGAAAGAAATTCAGAAACTTGAATACCATTATAAGATGCCAAACGAGTTAGTGGAATCATAGTTGTATCACCGTGACCACCAATAACCATTGCTGAAATATCATTTGAAGGTGTATTCAAAGCTTGTGATAAATAAAATCTAAAACGAGAACTGTCTAAAGCTCCACCCATTCCAATAATTCTATTTTTTGGCAAACCTGTAGCTTTCAAAGCCAAATAAGTCATTGTATCCATTGGGTTTGAAACCACAACTACAATAGTATTTGGTGAAAACTTTAATACATTTTCAACTACTGTTTTTACAATTCCAGCGTTAATCCCAATCAATTCTTCACGAGTCATTCCCGGTTTTCTTGGAATCCCGGAAGTAATTACCACTACATCACTATCAGAAGTTTTCGAGTAATCATTTGTAACTCCCGAAACTCTTGTATTAAAACCAGTATTGGTAGCACATTGCATAATATCCATAGCCTTACCTTCAGCAAAACCTTCTTTGATATCCAATAATACTACTTCACTTGCAATTCCTCTGTATGAAATTGCGTCTGCACAAGATGCTCCCACATTCCCTGCTCCAACTATTGTAACTTTCATTTTTTTGTTTTTTATTATATGTTAAAACTCGTATTGTAATGCTACATTTGAATTTACAAATTTACCAAAAGCGAAGGTAGATTGTAAATACATTTTGTTAATTTTATACCTACAAGATATTTCTCCTAAAAAGTTGGTTCTTGTTTTGTAAATTTCTTTTAAACTCTCGTTGAATAACGATTGTGTTGGTATTGCTTGATTTGGCGGAACATCGCCCGTGAATTTGTATTTTACATCACTCACATTCGCAATAATTCCTGTAATAATTTCAAATCTTTTATATTCTTTCGAAGCGTTGAATTGAAATTGCCACGTATCTACTAATCCTGTAATTCTATTAATTCCCAATGTTCCAATACTCGTTTGAGGATCAATAAAATCGAAGCTAATATTTTCATTTGAATAACAAACTAATCCAGCAAGATTAATCTTTTTAGCCTGCAATGCTTTGAAATATTGATCGAAATTATGTTTGAAACCAAATCCATAAACTTGATAATCGCCTTTTTTTAAATTCGTTTTTGGCGCATATTTCACAACCAACTCCGTTCCATACCAAAGTGCAACCGAACCAGAAAAATGTGGGTATAAAACAACCTCTTCATTTACACCTTCAGGAGTTTTTAAGCTCACAGGCGTTGTTCCTATTTGCCCAATCAAATTGACCTGGTCGTTATTTCCCAAAGCCGTTGGAACTGTTGCCGAACTCGCATTTTCTATATGAAAAAATGTAAAATCAGAATTATTAATTACAAATTGTCTGTCCTTATTGGGAACTAAAAAAGCATTAAAATGAATTCCTAAAGTTACATCCCAAAGTTTTCGTTTTTTCGGAGAAGTCATCCAACCCGATGTTGCTTGATATATTGCAGCATCGGCAGCTGGAGTAATATATTTATTAGAAAAAAACAAAGCATCATTTATAAGATGACCCAAATCTTCCAACTCTTGTGTTGTTTGAGAAAACGAAATATTTGAAACTAATAAAAATAAAAAGACTAACTTTTTCATCAATTAGGCATCAATATTTGCATAAACTGCATTTTTCTCGATAAACTCTCTTCTTGGTGGTACTTCATCTCCCATTAGCATTGAAAAAACTCTATCGGCTTCAGCCAAACTATCAATATTTACTTGACGTAACGTTCTGAAACTCGGATCCATTGTGGTTTCCCATAATTGTTCCGCATTCATTTCTCCAAGACCTTTATAACGTTGAATTGCAGCGCTTCCACCCATTCTTTCATTGGCTATATCACGTTGGTTATCATTCCAAGCATATTCTTTTTTGTTTCCTTTTTTAACTAAATATAAAGGTGGCGCAGCAATATAAACGTGCCCTTGCTCAATTAATTCTTTCATAAATCTAAAGAAGAAAGTCAGAATTAAAGTAGAAATGTGACTACCATCGACATCGGCATCACACATAATAATTACTTTATGGTATCTTAATTTCTCTAAATTCAAGGCTTTACTATCTTCAGCAGTTCCAATTGTAACTCCTAAAGCCGTAAAAATATTACGAATCTCTTCGTTTTCAAAAACTTTATGATGCATCGCTTTTTCCACATTCAAAATCTTACCTCTTAAAGGTAAAATTGCTTGAAATGCTCTGTCACGACCTTGTTTTGCAGTTCCACCCGCCGAATCTCCCTCGACAAGATACACTTCACAACGAGCAGGATCTTGTTCTGAACAATCTGATAATTTCCCTGGTAATCCACCTCCACCTAAAACGGTTTTACGCTGTACCATTTCACGTGCTTTTTTGGCTGCGTGTCGGGCTTGAGCAGCAAGAATAACTTTTTGAACGATGATACGAGCATCATTTGGATTTTCTTCCAAATAGTTCTCAATCATATCTCCAACAGCTTGACTTACAGGCGAAACAACTTCTCTATTTCCTAATTTAGTTTTAGTTTGTCCTTCAAATTGAGGTTCTGCAACTTTTACCGAAATAATAGCTGTTAATCCTTCACGGAAATCATCTCCAGAAATTTCAAACTTCAACTTGTCCAACATTCCAGATGAATCTGCATATTTCTTTAACGAACGAGTTAAACCAGTTCTAAAACCTTGCAAGTGCGTTCCACCTTCGTGTGTGTTGATATTATTTACGTAAGAAAAAATATTTTCCGTGTAACTTGTATTATATATTAAGGCAACCTCAACTGGAATTTCTCCTTTTTCAGAATCCATAGAAATTACGTGCGCAATAATTGGCTCCCGATTTCCATCTAAATAACGGATATATTCTTTCAGACCTTCCGTAGAATGAAATACTTCACAAACAAATTTCCCGTCTTTATCCAATTCTCTTTTGTCTGTGAATGTAATCGTAATTCCTTTATTAAGGTAAGACAATTCACGCATACGAGCCGACAAAGTATCATAAGAATATTCAACTGTTTGAGTAAAAATTGTAGGATCTGGATAAAAAGTAACAATCGTTCCTCTTTTAGTAGTTTCCCCAATTTGTTTTACTGGATATAACGATTTTCCTTTTTCATATTCTTGTTCGTAAACCTTACCATCACTACTGTGAACCGTAGCTCTTAAGTGATTTGACAATGCATTTACAACAGAAACTCCAACTCCGTGAAGTCCTCCAGAAACTTTATATGAATCTTTATCGAATTTACCTCCAGCACCAATTTTAGTCATTACAACTTCCAATGCCGAAACGCCTTCTTTTTTATGAATTCCAACTGGAATACCACGACCGTTGTCTTCAACAGTTATAGATCCATCTTCGTTTATATCTACAATTATTGTGTCGCAATGACCTCCCATTGCCTCATCTATTGAGTTGTCAACCACCTCATAAACCAAGTGATGCAAACCTCTAACGCCAACATCTCCAATATACATCGATGGACGCATTCTTACGTGCTCCATTCCTTCTAATGCCTGAATACTATCTGCTGAATAACTATTTTTATTGATTTCTTCGCTCATATTAATGTAATTCTGAATATTTTTTTGTTTAACGTACAAATATATATAAACGAGATTTAATATTCCCTTAAATCACTCGTTTTAGTAGTGTAAGTTATTAACATATATCGGTTAATTACTCCTTATTATTATACCAATAAAAAAACGCTTACTAAAAGTAAGCGCTCTTGAAACAAATAGAAATAAAAAAACTAACTAAATTACAACATTTGTTTTTGCTATATCGGTATCCGCTTTAACGTGAGCAGCATTCGCTCTTCCGCTTGGGTCTTGGTTTTCTTGCCATTTTGGAATCCATTTTCTAACGGTTTGCGCCGCACTTACTTGTGGATAATATTTATGGAAAATAGTTCGGTAAAAATACGCTTCTTTGGTTGTTGGTGTGTTGTATGAAAACAAAGAACCCGCAGCTTCCAATTCTTCATCGGTAACTTTTGACGAACAATAATCAATTAATTGATCAATCCAGTTGTACCCTACTCCATCTGAAAATTGCTCTTTTTGTCTCCACAAAACTTCAGCTGGCAAATATGGATTATCGGGTGTGTCAAATGCTTTTCTTAGAATGTATTTTTCTTTTCCGTCATACGTTTTCGGTTGCTTTTCTTCTGCTTTGATTAACATTGCAACATCCAAAAATTCTTTGTCTAAAAATGGAACTCTCGCTTCTAATCCGTGTGCCATTGTAGATTTATCAGCTCTTAACAAATCGGCAGTGAATAATTTTTGAACTCTTTCAATGGTTTCTTTTTGAAAATCTACCGTTGATGGTGCATTTCTAAAATACAAATAACCTCCAAAAATTTCATCGGCACCTTCACCAGATAAAACCACTTTTATTCCCAAATCAGTGATTGCTTTTGACAAGAAATACATTGGCGTACTGGCACGAATTGAAGTCACATCATAGGTTTCTAAATGCCAAACCAACTTGTCTAAAATTTCAATTCCTTGCTCAATTGTAAAATGGATTTCGTGGTGTTCCGTTCCTAAATATTCAGCAACTTTTCTCGCCGCCATTGCATCTGGTGCATTTTCATCTAAACCAATTGAAAAAGAATGTAATTTTTTGCCGCTTTCCGCTAATAATCTTGAGGCTATTGCCGATGTCAGTGACGAATCCAAACCTCCCGAAAGCAATACACCAATTGGCACATCACTCATTAATCTTTTGCGAGTAGCTTCTGTTAATGAAGTTCTGATTAAATCCAAATCCAATTCGTGATCTGCTTTTAAATAATCTTCATATTCTGGATTGTAATATTTTACAAATCCTGTTTTTTCTGTGTAGTAATGCCCTGGGGGAAATGTAGAGAACGTTTTGCATTGATCGGCAATTGGTTTCATTTCAGATGAAAAATAAGTACGGCCTCTTTCGTCCAAACCATAATACAACGGTTTCACGCCCATTGGATCACGACCTGCGATATAATCGTCGCCATCAACAATTACAAATGCCCAATCTCCATCCAACATATTGCAAAAATCATATCCAAATTCTTCATATAAATGCACGATAACTTCCGAATCTGATTTGGTTCTAAAAGTATGGTGTTTCAAAATCCCATCACGCAATTCTTGGTGGTTATAAACTTCACCATTGTGAACCATCCAAGCCGTTTTTGACCCTTGAATTGGTTGTCTTCCAGAATGCAAATCTATAATCGACAAGCGTTCGTGGCTCAAAATATGTCCGTTTTCAGTTATATGCAAATCACTTTCATCTGGTCCGCGATGCGACATTCTTTTAGAAAGTTTTTTTACTAACTCTTCTTCTTTTCCTTTTCCAATAATGGCTAAAATTCCACACATACTATATTTTTTACTTCTGCAAATTTGAGCATAATGATTCCTTATTAAAACCAAATAGAATTATTTAGTTATAATAATAAACATAGATTTGTATTTTTATGTAAATATGAAAGTAAAAGTAATTAAAATCTATATTTGAAGTTACAGACTGTAAAAAATCAGGGTTATGAAATGCTTTCTATGTGGTACTTTGTAGTATTAATTTCAAATTCAAAACCCACTTTATTCCCCATTAATTTAGTTCCCAGTGGCGATTGTGGCGATAAAGCGATAATATTCACTTGTTCGATGTTGATTTTTGTGAGCGCCAAACTCACATAAAGATAGATTCCATTGGCTTGAACCAAACTTCCCAAAGCAATTGTAGTATGTATTGAAGAGGAATCTATTTTATCTAAAACTGCTTTTTGCTCTAAAACTTCTTTGAGTTTATAATTGAGTTTTTCCTGTTCTATATGCATCATCGACAATGCGGTTTCGTGTTTGTCGCCCGCAGAACCTTTGGCATCATTCTTAGAATCTTCGGTCAATGCCGAAATCATATCCCGAAAAACATCTATTTTGTCTTGGACTTGTTGGATATAATGCTGATGGATTTTTCGTTTGAGAGTCATTTATTTTAGGTGCAGCGGTTTTGAGTTGCAAAGGTACAAAGGTTTCTAATCTTTGAGGATAAAACGTTATGAACAATGAAGAAATTACTTCAAACATATTCCTCTATCAACTTTGCCCCTTTGAACCTTTTAAAAATCAAACTTATAGCTCGCTCCTAAAATCACTTGAAATCCTTGAACTGGATAATTCAACCATCTTTGATAAGCTTGATTTCCAATATTATTCAATTTCAAAAATCCTGTTAAACGTTCGCTGTGTTTGTATCCAACGTTTAAATTTGCATCGAAATAACTGGAAATCGTAATTGGGGATGGCGCAATTAAAGGCAAAATATCCGTGTTTACTTGCAAATCTTTTCTTTCACCAACGAAGAACACATTTGCACCAGCATACCACTTTTTAGTTATTATTACATTTAAATTAGAACCCAATTTTATTGCAGGCAAATTCCAAGCTTCTTCCTGAAAATGAGTTGAATAACTGCTAAAAGTTCCGTTAATTCCGAAGGATACATTCTTTGAAAAATCAGCATTTAATTCCCCGAAAAAACGCACCGTTTTCATATCATCATATACAACTCCTAAAGAATTTCCGAATTCGTAATCTTCATTGGCACTATTTTCAGTGAAGTTATTGCTTTTAAATAACGCTTTATTTTTCTCGTTTTGAAATGAACCTCGAATATTATAACTCACCGCACTTGCTAATTTTCCTTTCAATCCAGCAAAAATATCGTATTGTTTGTCGGTTGGGGCAATCACCAATGTTGGTGAAATATATGGATTTTCATTTGAGAAATCACGATAAGAATTTTGATCCAAACTTCCCTCTGCCCCTGTGTAGAAAATCATAAAATCACCAACTACTTTCAAGGATGCGTTTATTTGTGGATAAACGAACAATTTATTTTTACTATTTTCATTGTCAATACTATAAAAAACTGCTGCTCCAACATTCACAGACCAATCATTTTTATTGATTACCACACTAGGATGAACTCCAAAATTGGTATATCCGTATTTTATAGCATTCGTTGTAAAAAAGTCTTTTTCAAAACTTCCTCCTAAATAATCAACTATAAAATTGGTTTTAATTTTTTCATCAAATGCATCAAATTCAAAAGACGGTTTTACATAAAATCTATTTTCAGACGAACCTCGTGCATCCCAAAAGCGATTGTATTTTACGCTTCCTTCCTTAAAAAAACTATCATTTAAACTGAATTTTGCACCTGCATAAAAATTATGAAACGTATGCTGTGGGTTGATTCCGTCAATTATAGTTGAAGAAAAATTCTCGGGTAAACCGTACCAATTATACACTTGGTTTTGATAGCCTAAATCGGCATTCCAAGTCAAATTTTTCTGTTGATTTCCATACGTTAAATCCAAAGAAGTCGTGTAAAATTTATCATCCAAATCAACGCCTTTTATTCCGCCTTGAGACGAAAGATGGCGCAACATTCCACCTACATATTCTGTATCGCTTATGTTTTCTGTCACGAATAGTTCCGCATTTAGTGTGGTATAATTTCCAAAACCCAACGTCAGGTAATTTTTGAATAATTTCTCCGATTCTGATTTGTCCACATTTGCAGCCCTACCTTTTGAAGGCGTGAAAGTAGAAGCCACCGGAAAAGAAAAAATCGAATATTTAATCACTTCCTTTTTAGTATTGTCTTCATCCTCTAAAGCGGGTGTTTCCTTAACTTTAAAAGCATCTGAAATTGTTGGCGTGTATGGTTTTACCACGTTTACAACTTCAGTCCCTATGTTTTCATCTTTCTTTTGTGCGAGAACAATTTGAGAAATTAAAATGAGACTAAAAGATAATAGAGGAAGACGAAGAGATGATAGACGAAGAGATGATAGACTCAATAGAGAAAGATTAAAAGATGATAGACGAAGAGATAATGGACTGGTAAATATGGTTTTTTTTGACATAAATTATTTGTTTAATGTATTTTGAAATGACATTGTTGCTTTTTGAAATTCTTCTATTTTATTCTCAATATATTGAGATGATTCATCCGTTATGTATTTTTGACTATTTGCCAATATCAATTGCGTTTGAAGTTCAAATGACGAACCTAATGAAATATCGATAAAATGACTGAAAGATTTATTTGTCCGGCTTGAACCTTCAGCAATATTAGATGGCATAGAAACAGAACATCGATTCATTTGACTCGCTAATCCAAATTTTTCTGAACTTGGAAAACTCGCTGATATCTTAAAAATTTCCTTTGCTAATTCCATTGCCATTTGCCAAATCTTTAGTTTTTTAAAATTATGTCTTTTAAATTCGCTCATATTTTATTTGTATCTACCTTAAATTAAAAAACATTTTCTCAATTTCTAACTGTCTATTATCTATCTGTCTATTATCTTTTCGTCTATTTAATTATAGACGAATTCGTCTTAGCTTCTTCGGTTTTAATAACATCCAATTCCTTTTGTGCTTCTTCTACAACATCCGGAAATGCAGTGAAATTCTTAATGACACTATCCAAAATATACGTCGCTTGAAAACTGTCTTTCAATCCATAAAAGTTTTTTGCCATAACGACCAATCCTTTTGCACCAAAATATTTATAGCCAGAATAATCCTTGGTTAATTTTTGAACTACGGTATTGGATTCTTCAAATTTCGCATCAATATTTTTGAAATAAGCATCATAATACAACGCTTCAGCAGCCAATTCCCCTTTTGCGAGTGTTAATAATTTGGCGTAAGCCAGACGTGCTTTAGGTTCATCATTAGAATTTATAGCCGAACGAGCTACGATGATTTGTGCGTCACTTTTTACTTTATCATCTGTTTTGGGGTTAATCAAAACCTTATCCGCATAAACTACGGCGTTCACATAATCCTTTTGTTCGTAATACGTTTTCATCAAATTGGCTTGTGCAAATGTGATGTTTTGAGGAAAATCAGCTTCTGTTTCTAAACGTTTTAAAATTGGAATCAACTTCTCAAAATCATTTGATTTAGTATGAATTTGAGCCAATCTTGCCAAGGCTTGTTCCGTAAATTCATTCCTTGGTTTCGAAATTACAAAGTCATAATTGGCAACTGCATTCGATTCTAATCCATCGGCAAAATAAGATTGTGCCAAGTAGAAATTAGCGTTCAAAGCGTGATTTCCATTAGGAAATTTTGAAACATAACTGCTAAATGCCGAAATAGATTGCTTGGTATTATTCTGTAAATATTGTTTTTCAGCAGCTTCATAAGTGTCATTATCTAATTCTGCATCGGTCACAGAAACAAAATCCAAAGTTCGCACCCAAGTCGCATATTCATCCACTTTTCCATTATCTACATAAATAATTCTGGCGGTTGAAACGGCTTCTAAAGCTTCTGGCGTTCTAGGATATTCAGCAGCCACTTTCTTGAATTTTCCAATCGCCAAATCGTCTTTTTCAGAATTATAATAAATTAATCCTTGTCTCAAAATTGCTTTTGAAGCATACGAACCATTTTTAAATTCGCTTATCAATTGGTCGTAGGTTTTAATTGCCAAATCCGATTTTTTTTCAGCAACATACGTATTTCCCAATTCAAATAAGGCATCGTCACGATATTGCGATTTTGAATACGTTGCAATTAACTTATTCAAATCCTCAATTTTCTTATCATTTTTAGATACAAATCCGTAACTAATTGCTTTTTGAAAAGCCGCATAATCGGCATCGATACTTTTCAAATCAATCGCTTTATTATACGCATCCATTGCTGGCCAATACTTTGTCGATACAAAACGGCTGTCACCCAAACGCAAATAAGAATCGTTCAATCTGATTTTATCGTCTTTTACAGCATCAATTTGAGCTTGGAAAAAATTTCCTGCTTGTTCGTATTCTTTTAATTTGAAATAGCAATAGGCAATATTGTAATTTATATTTTTGAATTCGGTAGTGTTTTTAGCTTCTGCAAAACCTATAAATTGCTTGAAACTCAATAATGATTCATTGAAACTATCCAAAACAAATTCTGTTTCTCCTTTCCAAAAAGTAGCACGAGCGGTAAATTTCGGGTCTTTTTGTTCACCAATAGATTTCTTGAACATTGCTAATGCTTCCTGGTAATTTCCATCAGTATATAATTCTAAACCTCTATAAAAAGTCACTTTTTGATACGCCTGTTTGTTAGCAAAACTTTTATTTTTTTCTAATAATTCTAATGCGCCTTTATAATTTTTTGATGTAATAAAGGAATTTATCAATAACGTTTCAATATCTGTTTTGCTTGGGGAATTAGGATATTTATCTAAAAAAGCGGACAATACATCTGGAACACTTTGATATGAATTTCCAATATCATAACTTAATTTTGAATAATTTAAAGCGGCATCTTCTTGAATTTTTATATCAAATACCATCTCAGATGCATTTTTAAAAGCATTCAAAGCTTGTTGTTTTTTATCGGTTTTCAAATAACTTTGACCTAAATGATAATAGGCGTTTTGCGCAACAAAGTCTTTGCCATCAATGATTTTATTGAATTGGGTGATTGCATTTTCAAAATCATTTTGTTGATAATAAGCAAATCCCAATTGGTAAAAATCGGTATTGTTCCATTTTCCTTTTTTACCTTTATATTCTTTCAAAAAAGGAATGGCCTTTTCGTATTGATTCAAATTAAAATAGCTTTCGCCAATGATTTTATTCAATTCTGATTTCTCTAAAGCATTGGATTTTGCCATTGCAACCAAACCTAAATCAATTGCTTTTTGGAAATTTCCTAATTTGAAATTCATATCCGCTTGAAAATAAGAAAGTTTTTCTTTGTATTTTTCTTCGCCAGAAACTTGGTCAAAATATTTAGTTGCATTTTTATAATCATCGCCTTCATAAGCCATAAAACCTAAATAATACTTGGCTTGCGAACCATAATTTGGTGAATTAAGCACTTTATTAAAATACGGTGTAGCTTCAATTTTGTTTTTTGCAGTAAAAAAAGCGTAACCTTTTTGGAAATTAAATTTATCAATATCGTCAGAATCCAAGGAACTTTCATCTACTTTATCAAACCAAATTAGAGATTTTGGATAGTTACCTTGTTCAAAATAATATTCTGCAACTTCAATGTAAGCTTGGTTTCTTTTGGTACTTGTTGGGTAATCAGAAACAAAATTTTCCATCAAGAAATCTGCATTCGATTGATTGAGACGAATGGCACAATTTGCACTATAATAAGCACAATCTGATTGCACTTCACTACTTTTATTTTCTAATTTCACTTTGTCAAAAATAATCTGAGCAGATAAATATTGCCCATTATTATATAATGAAAGTGCATTATTGAACGCTTCTAAATCGTGCGTGTAAATTGCGGATTTTTGAGCCGAAACGGTTGTGATTCCGATGAAAAATAACAATAAAAAGAGCCAAGATTGTTTGCGCATAGTAGATTTTATTTAATACATTCAAATATATCGTATTCTACACACTATAACGAGGTTGTATTCGTT
>CANFVB010000001.1 GCA_947450355.1 Bacteroidota bacterium | reverse complement strand
TTTGATAATCTTGAATTCCTTTTCTTTTATTGGCATCGTTTAATTCTCGAGCCATTTCAATATGAATTCTTGTTTTTTCGTCAACTTGACCTTCAATAATTAAAGCGTTCAATACTTTTCGCAATTGGTGTAAGGCACGCATTGCCATTGGGTTTTTGATAGAGGAAATTAACGGACTTCCTAAAACCAATTTTTCATTTCCATTGCCATCTTTTACTATTTGTTTTCTAAAAACATCAATGTCCGAAGGATGATACAACTTTTTTAGTTTGTTCTTCGAGTTACAAAAAACTTGACCATCATCATTTTGCCCATCTAAAAAATCAAATACTTTTTCATCTAATCGCTTTATAGAAATGAATTCATATTTCTTGAGTTGTTCAATGAAGATGGGATACAAAAGTCCCATAATTGATTGTTTTTGATCTTCAATTTTATTTAATTTCACAAAAGAACTCACCTTTTTATCTAAATCTGATTTAAAAGTGGCTTCTGCTTCTTTTGAATAATAACAGGCTTCATTTTTACACTCTTTTATAAGTCCATTTACAATTTCTAATAAATTATTATCAAATGTATTTGTTGCAATTAATGCTGCAATTTTAGTTTGAATGTGTTTTCTATCGTCCAAATTCTTCCAAATATCAACATCAACAATGTTTTCGATATTTGCCATAAAAACAGCGTGCGAATACAACAAACCTTCTCTTAAAAATGGATTTATTTTATTGATTGCTGTTAAACTCAAACTGGCAAAATCTTTCTTTAGCTTTATTTTACTGAATAAACCCGCTTTTTTATCGTCTAATTTCAAATTGTTTTTCGCAAATTCCTCTAAATATAAATCAGATGTGGAAACAGAAATTAAATGCCATAAATCATTATAATCTACATTTCGAGTTACTCTTTCACCGTTTTTATTGAGTGTTTCGTAACTGTAGCTTTTAGTTTTCCAATCATCACCCAACGCATTTTTAAACGAAGTTGAAACCACACATCCACTTACGGAAGAATTTAAATTATAATTGAATAAGTAATTAGAAGTTGTGGCAGTTGATGATTTGTAAAAAGCACATTTACTTCCGCTTGGCACTAATTCTTTTGCTAAATCTTCAAAATTAAAATTATCCTTTTTACGCAAAAACTTGGGAATAATTTTTAAACGCTCTTCATTAGTTAGAAATCGCAGACTTTCATCTTCAGGCGTTTTTATCTTAATAGTATTGATAAAACACCACATTCTGTATTCCTCAAAATCGGGATGCGAAACGGCACATCGGGACTTACTTTTTTCAAAAGTACATTTACCAATCAAGCCTTTTTGAGATTTTAACGGTCTTTGAAAAAAGATTGCTTTGTACAATTCTTTAGCTAATCCAAAATATCTTTTTTCGGGAAGTTTTTCGGTAGCTATAATCCCATCAATACCTTGAGCCAAACAAATAACTTCAAATTCAGAAAGATAATGTTCTTCTCGCGCTGTATATTGGTTTCTAATTTTACCTTTATTATATAGACTAAAAAAATATTGTCCTAAAGTTGCAAAATTACCCGTTTTCATTGCTTGCGAAATCTCTCCGATTCTTTGTTTCACAACACCTAAATCCTCTTTTTTGTTTAATCGTTCTAAAAGAACTGTTTTGGTTTTATCTAAATCTTTATCGTTATCTTTAATCGTTTTAAGGAATGAATTATATATGGTTTTCAATTTCTTTTCGCCCTCATCTAAATCAGCCGCTTTTCGCTCAATTAAATCACGGTTTTGAAAATAATCCGTTAATTCAATTTGAAGTTCAGTAAATGAGAAAGCATTGTCAATGATATCCTCTAAAGCAGGTTTGTGTTGTTCAATAATACCTTCCGCTGATGGGTCTAATCGATTGCTTAAAAAACCTCTTCGTTGCGCAATATGATATAATGCTCTTCCAAGTTCTAACAAAGTTGCTTTTTTCTTACTTGCTTTATCTCTAAAATAATAAGGATTGATGTTTTTATCATCATCGGTTCGTAACCAACTAATGAATTCAGGATTAAGTGGATATTTTTTAAAACCTGATTTTCGCCATTCTATAACTTCTTCTACAGATAATGGACACATATTGTTTTCCGAAAGCACTTTTAATGTTTCATACTTTCTTAATTTCCTACGAAACTTAATTTTTCTGGCACTTCTGTACCCAGTTCGTTCTGCAGCTTTTGAACTTTCTATTCCTTTTTCAGTTTTTACACCTTCAGAAAAAATACGAACTCCTTTATCAATAAGTGAAAAATCGTTACTATCATTCTCCACAATCGCCCAACCAATGGAGTTGGTGCCCAAATCTAATCCTAATATTTTTGTCATAATTTATTGGCGTTTAATGTCTTTATGAGGGGTTACATAAACTTCTTGAAAGGTAGAATTAAAATAATTGATTATTAAATATTTTATTAGCTTGTTTCTAATTATTAATACCCTACATTTGGATTGTGAAATTTTATTCTAATCTTTAATCTTATCACAATAAGGCTATATGCCGTAGATGAAAATCTTTAGTCCTGCTTCGGTGGGACTTTTTTTTTAGGCTTATGTCCCAATTTTGGATATATTCTATTTTTCTACATCCTAGTTTAGTTATGAATACATTTTGAAAAATAGTATAAAAAAATCTTAAAATTGTTTGGTTCTTCGATCATTTTCAATATTTTTACAGTATAATTCGAATTCGAATAGCTAGAACTACTCGAGGTTTTCGGTAAAAAAACTCAAGCTCAGGCGCGTGGTACACTTCGTTTTTCTGAGCTTTTTTTATGCCTTTTCGGCAAATAATCACCCAATAATTTATCGGTTTTCATCATTTTAAAGGCAAATCTCGTTGTTTTTTATTCGCAATGGTAATTGTTGTGCAACAAAAAAAAAATGTTGCTCAAGGGCAAGGTATTTGTTGTACAACAATGTTACTATTGTTGTACAAGGATGAGGAGGTTGTTGCGCAAGAAAAAAAATATGCGAAATACTTCAGTATCCAACTAGAAATCAATCGTCGGCGAGTCGGATGAGGGTTATCCGACCAGAAAACGGTCGTCGGCAGGTGGGAGAACCCTTTTCTGGACTCAAACAAATAAATTTGAAAAAGGCTTTTTCGATTTATAAAAAAATAGAAATAAATTCAGCTATAAACTATGCAACTATTGACGAATTTAATAATCAATTTAATTACAAAAATGACGCTGAACTAAATCTCCACTTTTTATTTGCATATCAAGATTGACTAACTAAAATATATTTAAACCACTTCTCCATTCCACTCCATCATTCCACCAAGTAAATTATAAGTGTTTTCAAAACCTAATTGTTTCATAATTGAGCAAGCCTGTCCACTTCTTCCCCCAGACTTACAATAAATATAGTAGTTTTTTGATTTGTCTAATTCTTCTATTAAATAAATAAATCCTTGTCCTTTATATATATCAATATTTATTGCTTCAGGAATCATTCCTTCGTTACATTCGTCTTCCGTTCTAACATCTAAAACAACTGCGTTTTCGTCCTTTTCTAATTGGTCTACCCAAACTTCTTGCACTAAATTCATAGTTTTATTTTATTACTATTTTTTTAGATAATTTCTTTCCATCCGCTTCAATATTTAACATATAAACACCTTCCGAAATTGGATTGAAATTAATTTCTTTTATAAAATTATTTACTGAATTATTATAAGTAGAAGTATATATATTTCTACCGCTTAAATCATACAAACTGACTTTTACATCAATAGCTTTGTCTAAATTAATAGTCACAATTCCTTTTGATGGATTTGGATAAACAGTAAAAGTATTTAAATTATTTTCATTTGTAGCTAAAGTTCCAGTGATTGCAAAATTATCTATAAAAACGCCATCATTATTAACTGCATCATCTGATTGCATTACAAAACGCAACATTATATTTGATGATAAAGGTAAATTATAACCATAATGATTTTTAGTTTCTAAAGTACCCGTCCATTGACCACCCATACAATTTTGACAATCAGTAGCATTTGGAATTCCATCGTTATTATACCATCCAGCACTTATTCCAGTCCCTAAATTTGACCACGTTACACCTCCATCTAAAGAAGTTTGTAAATATAAAATATCAAAATTTGGCTCTAAATCAAATCCCATATCAAACTCAACTTTAGGACTTGAAACATTAGTCAAATCATAACATTTTGAAACCAAATACGATTTTGTCTTATCTGGATAATTACCAGATAATTTGGTTACATAGACATTTGTTGCATCAATTAAATTAGTAAAATTAGTTTTAGCCCCAATAAGTCCACGTTCCCACATAATATTACTCATACCGTTTGAATCAATTGCAATTAAGTTATCTGTTGGATTTTCAAACGTATTAATTTCATTAACAACACCAGATCCATTTGCGAGAACATAAGATGTTTTTGTGTTATTTGTAACATTACCATCATTCACTATTGAAGTTGTAACGCTTAAAACATGAGTTCCCGCAGATAAATTTGAGATTGTTGGTAATGTAAAACTCTGGTTTGAACAATTCGTTAAATTTCCTGACCATGAAGTATTTGTTAAAGGACCACCATCAATCGAATAAGAGATACTAACTAATGAAATTGGGTTTGTTCCCGAATTTTCAAATACAATTACTGGAGTAAAATTTGTATTACATGCAAAAGAGATGTTTTTATTTAAACTTTTTAATGTAACATCATTTGCATAAGTAATATATTTATCACCAACATTCACAGCATACCAAGCATTTGCAGTTGCAATAAACTCAGCACTAGTTGAACAATATAAATTTGAAGCTACAGAAAGTGTAGCATTTCTTGCATCTAAATAAGTAGCATTTGCTGTAAGATAATCTCTTTCTGCTAAATAAATAATTTCTGAAGATTTTACCATCCCTATTCCATTAACAGAGTATATATCAGGGCTTGGGGCATTATTAGTTCCCGATTTTCCTGCGGTTAAAATATAAAACCAATGATTTAACACTCCACTATTATTATGAACCCCACAATAATCATTTCCAGCAGCAGACACACACGAACCTTCATCTCCAGTTGCTGTCCAATTAGTGCCTAAATAGGTATCAGGATTACCTTTTGATGTTGGATTATTCATTGAACGCATTGCATTAGCTGTGCTACTTAAATCTTCTCCTATTTGCCAAACTGCATTTACAGGGGTTCCCGAAAGCGAACCCGTACGACCATAATGCTCAACACAAGCTCCCCAAATGTCTGACAAACCCTCGTTCATAGCGCCTGATTGATTTTGATAGGCTAATCCAGCAGTATATTGACAAACTGCATGCCCTATCTCATGACCACAAACATCAATAGAAGTTAGAATTGTTGTGCTTGTATTTCCATCACCATAACTCATTACTGTTCCGTTCCAAAAAGCATTTACTAAATTTGCGTTTGCCGTTTTTCGATAATGGACATAACTTTTTAACATTGAACCATTATCATCAAAACTATTCCTTCCAAAGTTTGTATTCCAAAAATCATACGTTTTTTCAGCTGCCCAATGTGCATCTAAAGCGCCATCATCTTTATTAGTATTATGAAATTCAGCTGCAGTCCAATTGTTATCTAAATCAGTAAAGTTCACATCTTGATAATTAATTGTTCTAGCACAATTATAAGTAGCTATTCCATTTCCACGCGTAAAGTCTTTCAAAACATATTTGTTTACTGTTGCATCAAATGTTGTTTCTATAGATTTAGTACCACTATATCTTGTAGCTGCATTTCCAGAAACTAAAGCTTCAAATTTATTTAATTTTTCAGCATTCTGCTTATCAGAAAAATAGCCGTTTGCATGCTTAATTATTAGATTTTTAAATAAAATAACTCCTGTGTGTGCATCAACATAAATATCAGATCTTGAAATTGGATCTATAGAGTAAATATCAAATTTATACGCCAAACGAACTTCCCCAGTTTTTACTAATGGAAAAATCACTAACTCGCCTAATGGCTTTTGATATTCCATCAATTTTGCTTGAGATTCATCTTCCCATAAGTATTTTTGAGCATTTACATTAGATAAAGCTATTTGAAAAGCTTCTGAATTATTTATAGTTGGTGTTAAATTTAGCCCTGATGCATTATACAATTCTCCGTTTATTGACATAGCGTGGTCGTTTAAGCTGTGAGTAATTAGCATTCCAAATTCAATTTTTATAGTTTTATAAAATTGTTGGTACCGCTGATGTACCATTTGCATTTTATCTTTTGTAGCTTTTTTAGCCAAAAAAGTATAACCTTTTTCTAAATTATATTCTTTTGAAAAAGCTAAAATTGCTTCTTCTTTACTAATCCCACCATCTTCAAATTTTAAATATTTTTGATAGGGAACGTTGTCATTTAACTTAGGATTTACTTGTCCTATAATAATTGAAGTATTGAATAATGTAAATGCAAAAAAGAATAAATTAACTTTTTTCATATTGTATTTATATAAAATTTATGCGAATATATTAATAAATCATAAGATTTAGGTTCAAATTATAAAAATTGGGAATTGTAGAATTTAATTAACATAAAAATAACAAATCTATATATTTCAAAATCGAATATTAGATGTAAATTTGTACATACAAATATTGTAACTACAATTATGAAAATTGAAGAAGCTTTAAAATCAAATGCAACAATGGAACCTTCTCAAAAAGTGGTGCTCAATATCATTTATACTCAAAATGATATTCACGAGCGTTTTGCGGAAATACTGAAGCCTTTTGATTTGTCAAGCGAACAATATAATGTTTTACGAATATTACGAGGTCAAAAAGGAAATCCTGCGAACATGTGCGTTATTCAAGAACGAATGCTTGCTAAAACCAGTAATACCACACGTTTAGTTGACAAATTACTTTTAAAAGAATTGGTAACACGAACCGTTTGTAAATCAAATAGAAGAAAAATAGACGTTTTAATTACTGAAAAAGGATTATCTGTATTAACAGAATTAGATCCAAAAGTAATCGATTATGAAAAAAAAATAGTTCAAAATTTATCCAATACTGAATTGGGACAATTGAACTCCCTTTTAGAAAAAATTAGAAATCAATAAATCAATAAATAACAAATGAGCACATTCTTAGAAAATCAAAATTGGCGTTATGCCACAAAAAAATTCGATGCAACTAAAAAAATCTCCTCTGAAGATTTAAACCTGCTAAAAGAAGCAATTCGATTAAGCACTTCTTCTTTTGGATTGCAACTTTACAAAGTAATTATCATTGAAAACCCAGAATTAAAGGCTAAATTATTACCCGCAGCTTACGTACAAACACAAATTACCGATGCATCACACGTAATCGTTTTTGCAAATCAAACTGTAGTAAACGATTCTGATATCGATGCCTATATCAAAAACGTCAGCGAAACAAGAGGTGTTCCAGTTGAAGCTTTATCAGGTTTTGGCGATTATATGAAAGGTGCTGTAAACCCAATTCCTGCTGATATGAAAGCAATTTGGACAGCAAAACAAACCTATTTAGCACTTGGTAATTTGCTTAATGCAGCCGCTGAACTAAAAATTGACGCTACGCCAATGGAAGGTTTTGATGCAAAAAAATTCAACGAAATATTAGGATTAGATACCCTAAATCTTAATGCTGCGGTTATTGCAACAATTGGATACCGTCACGAAGATGATGCGACTCAACACAACAAAAAAGTTCGAAAATCAAACGAGGATTTATTTTTAACACTATAATTATTAACCAAAATCAAATTAAACAATGAAAAATTTAAAAACAATTGCAATCGCATTATTAGTAGCTTTCGGAACAGCAACAATAACTGCACAAACAAAAAAAGTTGACGCAACAAAAAGTTCAATCAATTGGTTGGCAAAAAAAGCAACTGGTCAACACGAAGGAACTGTAAACCTTAAGGAAGGTGCTTTAACTTTCAAAGGAAAAAATGTTGTAGGTGGAAATTTTACTGTTGACATGACTTCTATGACAACAACTGACTTAAAAGCAGGTCAAGGAAAAGAAAAATTAGACGGTCACTTGAAGTCAGAAGATTTTTTTGGTACTGAAAAATTCCCAACTTCTACATTGGTTTTCAAAACTGTTGCTGCTAAAGGAAAAGGTATTTATTCTGTAACAGCTGATTTAACTATCAAAGGAATTACAAATCCTGTAACTTTTGACCTTGCAACAACTGCAAATTCTGCAACTGCCAACGTAAAAATTAACAGAACGAAATACGATATTAAATATGGTTCAGGTAGCTTTTTCGACAATTTAGGTGACAAAGTAATCTACGATGATTTCGATTTAACAGTAAATTTGAAATTCTAATTCAAGACCTATTTTTCAAAAAAAAACACCAACTTTTCAGTTGGTGTTTCTATTTGAATCAATAATTAAAATCTTATTTGTCTTTAGTAAACAGAATTGTTTGCCCGTTGATTAACAAATTAAATTCGCTTTTACTTTCGTTAAATTGAATTGTTAAACCTGCTTGGTCAAACGTGAATTTATCTTTACCAGCAGCTGTTAAAGGTAATTTTGGTTGTCCTGTTGCGTTGGCTACAAGTGTATCTTCTTCTTCAGTGAAAACAATTTTAATAGGAATCAAAGCACTTGAAAATTTTCCTAAGTAAGAATCTAAAATTACATCTTTTTCTAATTCTCCTTTGTCGGCACTCCAAATATTGTTAGCACTATTTACATCAGGAAAAACGTGATCTGGATCTAAAGTGATGGTTTCAATTTCTTCAGTAGAATTACTTTTGAAAGACCAATCTGTATTTTTCTGCCAGATTTCGACAGGTAATTTTATGCGAGTAACAGTTCCGCTTTTAAATTTAATATCTAAAACAACAGGAAGTGCCATTTTTTCAAGGTTTTCAATAGAAATAACAGCACCTAATTGTGGATTGTTTTTCACATATTTAACCTTAGTAATTGCTTGATCAAAACGCCAGTTGTTAACGAACCAACCTCTCCAAAACCAATTTAAATCTTCACCAGCAACGTTTTCAATAGTTCTGAAAAAGTCGTCTGGCGTTGGATGTTTGAATGCCCAACGTGCTACGTAGGTTTTGAAAGCAGTATCAAAACGTTCTTTTCCAAGAATTTGTTCGCGTAACATTATCAATCCTGAAGAGGGTTTGTAATATCCTAACATTCCCATATTCGCTTCTTTAAAACCATCAGGCGCCGTCATTATTGGTTCCATTGAAGGTTTAGTAAAAGCTTCAGACATTTGGTGCATATCCGTAATAGGCGATTTGTATTCCCCATTATTAAAATCAACAGAACTTAAAGAATTTATAAAAGTATTAAAACCTTCGTCCATCCAAGCAAATAAACGCTCGTTAGAACCTACAATCATTGGAAACCAGATGTGTCCAAATTCGTGATCCGTAACTCCCCATAATTCTTCTCCTTTTGATTCCCATCCACAGAAAACGATTCCTGGATATTCCATTCCGCCTTCATTTCCAGCAACATTTGTAGCGGCAGGATAAGGATATTCAAACCATCTTTTCGAGTAATTTTCAATAGATGTTTTTGTGTATTCAGTAGAACGTCCCCAAGCAGAACTTCCATCGCTTTCAACTGGATAAGCAGATATTGCAAGAGATTTTTTGCCACTTGGCAAGTTAATTTTAGCCGCATCAATTATGAAAGCAGGTGACGAAGCAAAGGAAACATCACGAGAATTTTTGATTTTGAAGTGCCAGTTTAATGTTGGTTTAACCAATGGTTTTGAAACTGCATTGGCAACATCTTCCGCAGAACGAATTACGATCGTTTTATCACTATTTGCTGCTTCTGCCCAAAGTTTTTGTTGTGCAACAGAATACACTTCTTTTGAATTTACTAACTCCCCAGAACAAACTACAACGTGATTTGAAGGTGCCGTAATTGTTACATCAAAATCACCATATTCTAAATAAAATTCACCAGCACCTTGATAAGGCAATGTGTTCCATCCTCTTACATCATCATAAACACACATTCTTGGATACCATTGCGCAATTGTAAAAATTTTCCCATTTTTAGTATCTAAAACACCCGTTCTATCCGAACCGTATTTTGGTGAAATATAGGAAAACTCGATTTTTACTTTTAATGAAGCACCGTTAGCATTCAAATCTTGAGGAAGAACGATTTTCATTCTTGTATCATTGATTTCAAATTTCGCTTCTTTCTCAACTGATTTTCCTCCAATTACAGAAACTATTTTAACGGATTTAATTTTGTGACCACCATCAAATTTTTCACCTCTTGCGCCGTTACGACTACCATTTACAGGAATTACAGCATTTCCACGAGAATCAGTTTTGAATAAATTTTGATCTACATTCATCCATAAAAAAGACAATTTATCTGGACTGTTATTGGTATAAGTTAAAGTTTCAGAACCGATTATTTCACTTGTTTTATCATTTAAATTTGCAGTTAATTGATAATCCGCTCTGTTTTGCCAATATTTTTCTCCTGGTTGACCACTTGCTGAGCGCGTTGCAGTTCCATTTTTTGTATAAAAATTGGGTGCAAAAGCATCGTGGTAATTGTAATTTGAAACTGATTTAGCTTCTGTTACTGGGGCTTGTTGTGCATTTACAACTACTGTTCCGAAAAATAAAGCCGAAAATAAAAGGGCTTTGGTAAAATGGTTTTTCATTTATTATTATTTAAGTTTTTATATAAAACGAATGTTTCAATTAAATGTTACAACCAACGATAATAAACATCTAAATAAGTAAACAATTCGAGTTTCAAAGTTGCTACTTTTTATTGAAATAGGAATATTTTTAACAAAATTTACTGAAAATTTGACTACAATAGCTTAAATTAAATACTTTTACAAAAAAATTAAAAGTATTGAACACAACTATTTCAAATTCAAATTTGACTGCAATAATAAATCCGTTAGGTGCAGAATTAATTTCGCTAAAAAACTCTAATAACAAAGAATATATTTGGGAAGGAAATCCTGAATTTTGGGGCAAACATTCGCCAATTTTATTTCCAATTGTGGGTTGTTTAAAAGACGATACATATTCCTATAAAGGCAACTCATATTCTTTATTAAGACATGGATTTGCTCATAAAATGGAATTTAATATTATTGAAAAATCAGCAGAAAATGTTATTTTTTTAGTAAAAAACAATACAGAAACATTAGAAAATTATCCGTTTGAATTTGAGTTGCAAATCAGTTATACACTTGTAAATTCAAGTTTAAAAATTGGTTATAAAGTCATCAATATCAATGATTTTGAAATGCCATTTTCAATTGGCGGACATCCTGGATTTGCATTGCCAAATGAATTCGATAGTTATTCACTGGAATTTGAGAAATCAGAAATTTTAATCTGTTCGCAACTTGAAAACGATTTAATTTGCAACGAAACTATTTCATTACCAATGAAAGAAAATCGATTGCCACTCTCCTATTCCTTATTTGAAAATGATGCATTAATTTTTAAAAAATTAGAATCTAAAGCAATTACAATTTCTGAAAATAATGTTCCATTTCTGAAAGTTAAATTTGAAGATTTTCCATCATTGGGGATTTGGACAAAACCAAAAGCACCTTATATTTGTATAGAACCGTGGTTTGGATATGCCGATACAATGACAAATTCAGGGGAATTATCAGAAAAAGAAGGGATTCAAATTATTGGAATTAAGGAACAATTTCAATCCAAATATTCAATTGAAATTTTATAAAAATAAAAACTATGTTAGTCCTTAATTTTAATCCATTTCCGAATTTAGAAAGTGACCGTTTATTGCTTCGACGCATAGATGAAAATGATGTGCAAGAAATTTTCGAGATGCGTTCTGATGCAGAAAATATGAAGTATATTCCAAGACCTTTGGTAAAAAACCACGAAGAAGCTTTGGAACACTTGGCTATGATTGATTCTGGAATAGAAAAAAATGAAGCGATTAATTGGGGAATTACAGTCAAAGGAAGTTCTAAATTACTTGGTATTATTGGTTTTTATAGAACTAAACACGAACATTATCGTTCAGAAATTGGGTATATGTTACTTCCAGAAATTCACGGAAAGGGAATTGCTTCGGAAGCAGTTGGAATTGTTGTGGAATTTGGATTTAATGAAATGAAGTTGCATTCAATCGAAGCTATTATTGACCCTGAAAATGGTGCTTCTGAAAAAGTATTACAAAAAAATAGATTTGTTAAAGAAGGACATTTAAAAGAAAATGAATTTTATGATGGTAAATTTATTGATAGCGTAATTTATTCTCGGTTGAATAAGAACTAATTAGTTAATCCAGATTCATAATTTTCAGGAAGAGTGTTTTTCTCGTCCAAATAAATATAAAGACAGTCTTTCTTGGTTTTTAAATCTAACAATTCCTTGAAATCAACAATGTCAAAGTGAGAAAACTCTACTTCTAGTAGAAACAAAAAAATATCGAAAAATCCATTTGATTTTTTTATGCAAATTTATAACTTCTAACCACCTTTTTTATGTGAGCAATTATGACTTTCGACTTTAAGACTTAAATGACACCCATCTTTTTCATCAAGAAAGTGGCACTTTTATTTTTACAAATTCCGTTGTATAACTTATAATCAAAATGCAAATCATCATTACTGATTTCAACTTCAAAACAGCGGTTTGTTAGTTGATTTGGAAATTCATCTGTGGTAAGGCAAACTTCAATATCGTGGGTTGCGATAACCCCAATTGCATTTTTATTAATACTATTTTTGATAAATTCAATAGTTCCATTTCGTTTGTCATCAGAATTTGTGCCTCTCAGAATTTCGTCTAAAAGTACGAAAGAACGTTGGTCATTCAAAGCATCAATAATAAGTTTTAAACGCTTAATTTCTGCATAAAAATAGGATTCACTGTCGGATAACGAATCTGATAAACGCATAGAAACCAAAACTGAAAGGGGATGAACATTCGCTTGATTTGCACAAACGGGTGCGCCAATTCCTGCCAAAATCATATTGACACCCAAACTGCGCAGAAAAGTACTTTTCCCAGACATATTGGAACCTGTAAGTATAGTAAAAGCTTGTGGATTAAAAGAGATGTCATTCCCAACTCGTGAATTTTCATTCAATAAAGGATGGCTTACATTAGAAAACGAAATTTCATAATTTGAGTTCAATGTTGGAAATGCAAACTGTGGATTATTAAATGAAAAATTAGCCAAACTATTAAGCATTTCAAACTCCCCAATTACTTCAAGCCAATTTTCAAGAGCCAATGCATTTGACTTTTTCCAATGAATTATAGCTCGTAAATTATGAAAATGATACAAGAAAAGTCCGTTGAAAAGTACTGCTGAAAAAATATTTCCAATACTGTCCATTCTGGAAAATAATTCCGAAAGCTGTTTTATTTTGGAACTTGAAGTTCCATCAGTAGTAATTAATTTTTGTTGTAATCCTTTTAATTTTTCGGATTCAAAATCCTTTATTTCAATGATTTCTAGCAACAAGCCATATTGTTTGATGACTTTATCAATGTTGGTAGATTGCGCATTTTCAGCCTGAATACGATTTAGAAAAACATCGGAAAATCCTAAATTGATTGTGAAAATAAAAGTGAAAACTGATAGGAAAATAGTATTTGAAGTTATGAAATACAAACCCAAAGTACACCATAATATAATCGGTAATACAAATGATAAAACAACACTAATTCTTGATAATGACGCACTATTGAAAGAACACCAACGCAATAAAGTCGTGTAAAACGATTCGTTGTCTTCAGCAGATTTGGCGAAAGCCGCAAATTTTTGACGCCAATCTAAATCTTTAGATAATTCTTTAATCGCTACTTGATTTTGAAGAATTTCATCGTTGGGCAAAATGCCTAATAAGCGTTGGGAAAGTATTTTTTTGCCGATAAAAGTATAGGTTCTATTTAGATTTTGGAACAAAGAGTTTTCGCCAAAAATATCTAAATCATAAGAATACGGATGCGAAAAATCTGTAAATTCAATTCCGTTTTCAAAAGGGATTTTTTCTTTTTTAAGAAACAAAATCTCATTTTCATTTATAGAAATAAGTGCTTCTAAATGATTAATTCTATTGCTTAATTTGGAATGAAATCTAATTAAAATAATAAAAATTATAACCAAAATAATAGCTGTAATTTCAAATAAAGACTGCTGCGTTTTGATATAATAAAACAAGGAAACCAAGGCAAATAAAATACACATAAGCCTTAAAAAACTAATGAGATTGTATTTCTTTTTTAAATTTCCAAATTCTGCTGAGAATTGTATTTTTCGACTTATATAACTTTCCATAATTCAATAATTAAAACAAATATAAGTTTTAATTACGATTGAATTTTAACGTAAATAGGTAAAAAATAAAAAACCGCAAATTAAATAAATTGCGGTTTCTAAAAGTAAAGTCAAATTATTTTGGATGTATGACCTAATTTTTCATATTTTTATAGTCCTACAAATAAAATAAATAACTTCAAAAATGAAAACCTACTCAATCGAGCAAATAAATAAAGTACTTAACGGTGAAATTATAGGTTCTACAATCCAGATAATAACAGCCCCAGAACAATTAGAAAGAGCGAGTGCTTCTGAAATTTCTTTCATTGGACATAAAAAATACGAAAAACTTTGGGCAACTTCAAATGCATGTGTTGCAGTTGTAAATGAAGATGTTTCTATTGAGCCTGGAGAAAATAGAGCTTTCATAAAAGTAAAAAATGCAGATTTAGCAATGTCGCAAGTACTCGAATTATTTGCTCCCCCTACTCCAATATTCGCAACTACAATACATCCTTCAGCAAACATTGATGTGACTGCTCAGATTGGAATTGGAAGTCGAATTGGGGCAGGAAGTTACATTGGCCCCAAAGTAATTCTTGGAGAAAATGTAACAATATATCCAAACGTAACAATTTTAGACGAGTGCACAATAGGAAATGAAACTGTCATTTGGTCAGGAACAGTACTACGTGAAAGATGCCATATAGGAACTGACTGCATTATCCATCCAAATGCTACCATTGGTGCAGATGGTTTTGGATTTAGACCTTGTCCAGATAGAGGTTTAGTAAAAATTCCACAAATCGGTAATGTAATTATTGGTAATTGGGTTGAAATTGGAGCCAACACATGCGTAGATAGAGGAAAATTTAGTTCTACTGTAATTGGAGATGGTTGCAAAATTGATAATTTAGTCCAAATAGGACACAATAGCATCTTGGGTAAATTCTGTATTATGGCAGGTAATTCAGGATTAGCAGGTTCTGTAACTTTAGGAAATGGAGTAATTATTGGTGGTAGTGCATCTATAAAAGACCATACAACTATTGGCGACGGAGCAATTGTTGGTGCTGGTTCAGGAGTCACAGGTGATATTCCAGCAGGAAAAATGATGCTAGGGTATCCTGCAGTTGAAGCTAGAGATGCCTTAAAACAATGGGCAATTCTGAAACGATTGGTTAAAGATAGTGGAAAATAATAATTTAGAAACTAAACCACTATGGACTGAAAGTCCATAGATTTGGTTTGGCAGACTAAAAGTCTGCGAAGCTAGATTGCGCAATTAATCCGTGAAATTTTCCACAGATTCACAGATTAAAAAATAATTAAAAAAATCAGTGAATCTGTGGCAAAAAATATTTTTAGAAGCTAAAGCTAAATGCACTTTAGTGCATAGTTTTAACTATATTTGAGACCAATAAAATAATGTAATGTGCTTTCAGAAATGAAGGCATTTTTTTTAAGGATTAATCTTAACTTTTTTTTACAAAAATAATACCAATAAAATAGCACACTTTGAAAGACAAAAATATAATATTTACTGTACTTTAAGCAACGTTAAATTTCTATTTCCCATTATTATAGTATTTCCAGAAGCAGTTTTCCATCGCACATCGATAACATCCGTTCCGTTTACAGTAGCGATTGTTTGTAAAGTAATGATGTCAGAATTTTTATTACTTACAACTGTTTTAGCTGTATATGGAATTAATATATTATTTTTATACAAGCTAAAAGTTCCTGATGAATCAGAATTATTAATTATAATTCCTCCAGTAGCAACTTGAGGCCCAGTACAATGGTATAATTTACCAACTAAAGTAACCGGTGGTCCAATAACAGGTTGTGTGCCATCTGTTATTCCATTAAAAGGAGGTGTGAAACCAAAATTATTAAACGCTTGGCAAGTAAATAAATCCCCATTAATATTAGTATAAGTTGTTGCGGGAGCTCCAGTAATGTTAATATCTCCAGCACCGGTAAATCCTAAAAAGGAAACCAATGCTCTAAAATTAATAAAAGAAGTTTCGTTAGGAATTGACAAAGTACCATTCCCCATTGTTAACGCTCCTGCACTAGTTAGAATTCTACCATCAAGGTTGGTCGCTATTCCAACCGCCATTGCGCCAGCTCTTGAAACACAATTTCCTTTCATTTCATTAGTAGCACCAATACTCATAGCGCCAGTAGCCAACCAAAATATATTATTAGCCTTAGCACCATTTACCAAAACAAATGTAACCCCAATTCCAGTATTGATAGCAGCACCCGCTTTAAAAATAAATTTAGCATTAGGATCACCCAAACCATCAAAAGTAACTACCGCTCCTCCAACAAAATTGATTGCAGCGCCTTCGTAATAAGCTCCTGGATAAAGTGTTAGTGCTAAATTTGCATAATTCGCCTGAAGTTCATTTGATATAGGAGAACCTACTCCAACACTCCCATTATAACTAGCATAATGAGTATGTGTAATTGAATTGTAGTTGGTCGTTCCTGTAATGAAATAGTCATCTAAATCGTGAATAAGATCATCTAAATTCAATAAAAACGATTCCCTTGTTGCAGTTGTAGTAATAAAAGTATCTGAATTATTAAATTGACTGTTAAACATCACGGAATAAGTACCTTTTTTTGGTGTAACAGTCATTCCAGTTGCCGATACATCAACAGTTGAAGTAGTCAAAATTTCTGAATTTGCTGATACTGAAGTATAGCCTGTAGCGAAATCCTGCCAACCCAATAGTGTTCCATTATAGGAATTAAAATCTTGATCATCTGTATTGTAAATCAATAGTCCAACTGCTGGTGATTGAATAGCATCACGCTGCGCGTTAGTCAATCTCGGTGCTAAAAGTCCTTTATTATTAGATGACAAATCTAAAACTGCAGAACTATTTGGAGTTGTGTTATTTCCCATACCAAGTTGCGCTTGACAAAAAGGGGAAGATATAAGTAGAAAAAGTGCTATTTTGAATTTCATTATGAGTGTGATTTTTAGGTTGAATAGAATTAATTGTCTAATTCTTATTTTACTTTCATAAGTGTTAATGTCCTATTTCCAAGTACAATTGGATTAGTCACTAAATCTGTATGCCATTTTACTTCAATAGCCTGGTCTTTACTTACTGTTACTACAGTTTGTAATGACAATAAATTTTGCGACACTTTACAAGTAAAATTTCTTACAGAATCTAGAATTTGAATACCATTGGCATAAATACTAAAGGTTCCTAATACAAGGGCAGAAGATGCGTTTAATGATTTACAATCACTTTCAAATGTAACTAAATACGTACCTGGCAGAGGCGTATTATTACTATTATTTACATCCATAGGAATAATAGACATTCCAGAAACTGTAACATCAACAATTGAAGTTGTTGCATCTGGCGCAGCAATTGTTACCGATTTAAAGGCAGAAGCCAATACTTTCCATCCTGAAGATTGAGTAAAAGCATTAAGATTTAATTCGTCAGTATTGTAAATTAATAATCCATCGGCTGGATTTAAAATAGAATTTCTTTGAGTTGTATTCATTCTAGGTGCAAGAAACCCTTTACTAGTAGAAGTAATATCCAGTACCGAGGAAACTGCAGGGGTTGAGTTTCCTATTCCAACTTGAGCATTACTTATTCCTGTAAAAATAAAAAAAAGCGAGGTGAAAATAAATTTGTAATTATTCATTTTATTTTTTTATTATATTGATAATCATGTATTTATTGAACCCTAACTAAAGTTAATGTTCTGTTTTTCATAAGCAAAGTCTCAGCAGTGGAATTCCAACGTATTTGTACCGATTGACCATTTGAAACAGAAACTATTCCTCTTATTGAGACCTCTGCAATTGCTGAACTACTAGGAACCGTTTTGGTTGAACTTGATTGTAAAGTTCCATTACTATAAATACTGAAATTAGCGATACCCAAAGCGGTGTTTTCAACTTGGTTATAAACATACGTTGTGGTTGAGGTTCCATCTGGTAATGAAACTACACCACCAGCAGGAATTATAGGATATTGTAAAGTGGCTGTTTCAAAACCTGTGGCTGCTCCTGCATCAGATAAAATATAACCATTGTAAATTCCTGTTGTATTTGCACCAGAAATTACATTTCCTAATCCACCAGCATGCGTATAAATTACAAATTCTTTTAAAATTCCTAAATCTATAGCCGATGTTCCTACTGGAACACTAGCAGTTCCTGGACCAAAAGCAATTGCGCCTCCACCAGAGAACATTCTTCCCTCTAGTGTAGAACGAAATCCTACTGCAATTGCAGCGGTTCTAGCTATCAAATTCCCTTTAATAATACAATCTGCACCAATTCCTACTGCTCCTAATGCCACCCAAAAAACATTACATGCTTTAGCACCTCCAGCTAAAGTAATCGTTGTCCACACGCTTGAATTAATTGCGCCATTCGCTTGAAAAATAAATAAAGCATCTGGATTTCCATTAGCGTCTAAAGTAATGTTTTCGGTTAAAGCCAATGCTGCGGGAACATAATATTTACCTGGATAAATCGTTTGACCAGCCAAAGTACCTATTGTGGCAGTGAAATTAGCATCATTAATTGCAATTGCATCTAAATCCGCAATAATTCTAGTAAGAACTGGGAAACAATTTGCTGTATTTATAGAATTTGTATTGGGAGTAATAACGGTTGTAACTGTAGTTAATGGATTATTTTTATATTGACCATTAAAACTCACCATATAATTCCCTTCTGGGGGGCTAATTGTCATTTCCGAAGCTACTGTATCCAAAAGTGACGCTGTAGTAGTATCTGAATTGGAAGTAATTGTTTTATATCTAGCGGTAAAATCTTGCCAACCTAGACTTCCGTTGAACGTATTTAAAGTAGCATCGTCTGTATTATAAACTATCAAACCTATTGCAGGTGATGCAATCGCATTTCTTTGCAAAGTTGTCATTCTAGGAGTAAGCAATCCTTTTGAAGAGGAAGACAAATCTAATACAGCTGTTGTAGCAGGCGAAGTTGTGCCTAATCCTATTTGTCCGAAAGAAATTCCAGAGCATAAGATTAAAAGCAACAGAAAAAAACTTGAATTGTTTTTCATATTTATGGGTATTATAGGTATTAATTAAAACAATGTGTTTTAAAATAAATTAAACACATTTTATTTACATCTTAAATACTAGAGAACTCTTAAAGAAATGAATATAAAATAGGTACTCTAATTTACCACAAAAGTAAATCTAAAAAACCACAAACCGTAGCGCCAAGTAATAAGTGGGCATATACGCTCATAAACGGTAACTTTTTGTGTTTTGCGTGTTTTTGAAACTTGTTTTTAATAAAAACAAAGCGAAATTTTATGTTAAAATTCAAATGAAAAGACAGGTAAAAAAGCTATTTGTATTTTACCTTTTTACATCTAATTTAGATTTAAAATAATAAAACGCTTTCTCTTTCTTAATAAAAAACTTGTTATTGCACTTTTTTCAAAGTTAGCATTCTATTCCCAATAACTAAATTGCCATAATTTATACTCCATCTTACATCAACTTCTTGTCCCAATGATATATTGGCAATTGTTTTCAAAGACAGGTTTGCGTAATTTGAACTACAGGTAATTGTTCTGGTAGAGTTTGGGATTAATACCCCATTTTGATATATTCCAAAAGTAGCTAAAGTAAAATCAGATAAGGAACTAGTAGTAGCTTCAGACATGAAAAGCGTACCATTTATTGTTGATCCGCCTGCTAAAATACTATCCGTGTTACCTCCTATTGCGCATATATTTCCATTGTAAGTAGATGCCCCTGTATTGTTAATTGGTCCTGCCCCAGTAAAAAGCACAAACGTTGATAAGGAGCCAAACTGAATAAAAGCAGAATTTGGAGTTATTGAAACGGTTCCTGTTCCAAAAGCAATTGCACCATTAGTTGTGAATATTCTTCCATCTAATATTGTTGAATTCCCTACCGCAATTGCAAAACCATTAGAAATTAAAATACCTTTTATAATTCCTCCTAATCCAATTCCAATTACACCCTCAGCCAACCAAAATATATTTTGAGGAAGTGCTCCTCCTGCTAAAATGATTCTGGTTCCAGCATAAGTATTAATTGCTCCTTTTGCATTAATAATAAATAATGCATTTGGATTTCCGCCCGCATTAAATGTTAATGTACCTGCTACAGCAATTGCACTATCTACAACGTACTTTCCTGGAAGAAGTGTTTCTCCATTCCCAAAATTAAAGCTATGGTTTGAATTGGTGGTTGCAACAGTATTCAATTGATTTTTTGCAGAAGTCAAATCCATTAATAATTGACTGGAATCGACAACATCACTTGGAATACTATTATTAATTATTTGTGTGTTAAAATCAACTAAATAGGTGCCTTCTGGTGGAGAAATAGTCATTTCAGGAATAACTTCACTACTGTTTGACGAAGTTATTATATCGCCAGTACCATTTTTGCTAAAAACATTTGTAGAAAAATCTTGCCAGTTGGAGTCATAATAATTGAATCCTTTTTTACTCGTATTATAGATTAGCAAACCTTCTGCAGGATTTTCAATGGAATCCCTTTGAAGCGAAGTCATTCGTGGAGCAAGTATTCCTTTGGTAATCGATTTTAAATCTATTATTGAAGTTGAATTTGGCGTATTTGTTCCAAAACCAACTTGTGATTCCATCAAATATGTATTTAGAAGAAAAAGGAGAAGAAAAAATGTTTTTATATTTTTCATATTCTAATAAGTTATTGAGTTGCTATTTATCGAACTTTAGTAAGTGTCATTATTCTATTCTTAATTGACAATGCGTTTCCCGCTTCTGTTTTCCATCTAATGTCAATTGTTTCAGAACCATTAACAGTTGTAATTGCTTGTAAAGTAACTATTTCGGATTTAACAGAACTAACTAAAACACTATTCGAATTCAATATTTCAATTCCATTTTTATAAATGCTAAAAGTTGCAAGACTGTCATCGGTAAATCCTGAATTAACTGTTAGTATGCTTAAGCTACAAGGGTAAAACATTTTTCCAATTAATGTAAGAGGAGCGCTAGGTGGCGGAGTTCCAAAATTTACATAGGCAGCGCAATCTGCCGATGCAACATTACCTGTAATAGTAGTATGAGTAGTTGGCGCACCTACAATTCCCATTCCTCCGGCACCTGTGAAAATTTCAAAAGTAGTTAATGTTCCAAAATTAATAAAAGAAGGGCCTGATGGCAAATAAACCGAACCGCTTCCGCAATTCATATATCCTCCAGTAGATAACATTCTGCCTTCAAGATTAGAATCAATTCCTACCGCAACTGCTCCAGCTACTGAAACTAAATTCCCTTTCATAGTATTATTCGCACCAATGCTCATAGCGCCATTTGCTACCCAAAAAACATTGTTGGCCGAAGCACCATTAATTAAACGAATTACTGCTCCTATTCCAGAATTAATAGCACCCGCAGATTTAATAATAAATTTTGAATTGACATCTCCTTGACCATCTAAAGTAAGAATGTTATTTATTCCTACTGCTTCTCCAATAAAATAAACGCCTGGATAAATAATTTCTCCATTTGGAATATTTGCATTTCCAAAACCTCCCAAATGATTGCTAATTGTGATAGGAAAGGCATCCAATTGTTGAATAATTGATTGCAAATCATCTATTAAAACTGTCGGAGTAATTTCAGTATAAGTAGAAGTAATAAAATTACTATATTGACCATTAAACTCAACCAAATAGGTTCCTGCTGGTGGCGAAATTGCCATTTCATTTATAATTGTAGGCAAAATTGAATTTGTAGTAACAGCTCCCAAAGCACTTACCGCTTTGTATGCAGTTGAAAAGTCTTTCCAAACCAAATCAAAATAATTAAATGAGGCTGTAGAAGTATTGTATATAAGCAACCCTTCAGCAGGGTTTTCAATTGAATCTCTTTGAAGCGAAGTCATTCTTGGGGTTAACAATCCTTTGGTTGAAGAGGCAATGTCTAAAATTGAAGATGCCTTTGGGTTATTGGTTCCTAAACCTATTTGTCCAATAATAAAACTGGAGGAAATCAATAAAATCAATAGAAATATATTTTTCATGTTTTTTACATTTTATATTATTATTATTTCACTTTGATTAAAGTAAGCGTTCTTTTTCCCATTTTAATTACGTTTCCATCATTATCACATTTCCATCTTACATCAATAGTTTCGCCATCTAAAACAGTTGCAATTGTTTGTAATGAAAGTTGAATTTGATTTCCGTTGCTTTTATTAACTCGTACCGAATTTTCAATTAAAACTCCATTTTGATAAATGCCGAAAGAAGCAACAGCATCAGAAATTAGAATTGGAATTATATTCGACGGCAGATATAAAATACTATTAGAGGTAGAATTCAACCCAGAAATTGAACCCGAATTAGTAGCTACATTTCCATTTATGGAAGAAACACCAGTATTAATAATCGCACCATTACCAGTAAACAATGCTAAATTAGACAACACCCCTAAATCAATTGTGGAAACTGTAGTTGGAACTGTTACCGATGAAGCATTTAGATTTATTGTACCAGATGTAGAAAACAATCTTCCTTGAAGTGTTGTTCCTGCACTAACATTTATTGAGCTTCCATGAGAAATAAAAGTTCCTTTCAAAGAAGCTCCTACTCCAATTTCAATAGTACTTTCAGCTATCCAAAAAACATCGCTTGCCTTTGCACCATTTATTAAAACAATAGTAAATCCCGCTTCAATAGTAAGCCCTGCTCCTATTTTGAAAATAAATTTAGAATCTGGGATATTTTGACCATCTAAAGTCAGAGTTTCATTTGCGAAAGCTTGAGAGGGGAAAGTTTGAATTCCTGAAAATAGAATTTCGTTATTTCCAAAAGTATTTGAATGTAAAATGTTAGGTAATGAATAATTATATACTGTTTCATAAACCGTATTTAAATCAATCAAAGCTTGCTCGGTTGAAAAAGTATTGAATACCTGTTTCTTAAACTGACTATTAAACATTACAGAATAAGTCCCAGCTGAAGGAACTAAATTCATTCCTTCAACAACAACGGCTGTATTTGAATTGGTTGTAACATCTCCTAATACTCCGACGGTTTTGTACTGTGTAGAAAAATCATTCCAACTGCCATCGTAGAAATTATAATTAGAAGTCGATGTATTATAAATTAATAGTCCTTGATCTGGATTGTTTATTTCATCTCTATTTTGAGTAGTCATTCTAGGCGAAAGAATTCCCTTCGATGTGGATGACAAATGCAAAATGGAACTGGGGTCTGGATTATTGGTTCCAATTCCTATTTGTGCTAAAGCGAACAAGGGCAAAACGATAAACAGTGCCGAAACGAATTGTTTAGATATAGTCATTTTTTTTTTACAAGAGATACTCGTGATAAGTATTCCATTTGTAGTTATTGTAATTCGAGATGTAGCTTTTTTAAAATAGGTTAAATTAATAAAGCAACTAAAAAATCATTTATTGCTATTGAATTTTCATAAGTGTCAATGATCTATTCACTAATGAAAGCGTTCCTAAAGTTGTATTCCACCTAACGTCAATGCTTTGACCAGCGGTAATAGTTGCTTTAGATGATACTGTTATTACATCGGATTTAAAGACCTTACTAATTATAGTTCTAGTTGAAGTTGGAATTAAAGTGTTGTTTTGATACACACTGAATGTTGCAAATATACTATTATCAATTGGATAAGGAGGTGTTGAGGGTATAAATATCTTACAATCTGTAGTTTCCGTATAACCTGTTATTGCACCAGCATTAGACCCAACATGACCTCTTACAAATGAAGTACCGGTGTTTCCAACAGCTCCCGAAGATGTAAAAAGTGCAAAAGTGGATAGAATCCCTAAATTAACAATAGAATTATTTAAAGGAATATTTATTGTAGAAGAAATTGTATTTACAGCTCCTATTGTTGAAAGTAATCGTCCTTCTAATATACAAGAAGCTCCCATTGCAACTGCCCCGCCGTGAGATAAAAAAGTCCCTTTTACGGTTGAACTTGCTCCAATACTAATTCCTCCCTCGGCTACCCAAAATACATTTTTAGCTTTGGCGCCATTTATCAAATAGATTATGGTAGAATCTCCAACACCAAGTGCTCCATTAATTTTAAAAATAAAAAGGGAATTGGAATTATTTTGCCCATCTAATGTTAATATACCTGCAATCGTAGAAGCGGCAGTAGCATAAATACCTGGTGTTAGAATTTCATTGAGCCCAAAAGAAAGAGCGTGTGTAGTATTTGTGGGTACCATAAAGTTCAACTGACTGTAAGCAGCAGCTAAATCAACCACACCTTTTGGTGTAGTGATAAAACTAGCTACATTTCCTGGGTCAATATTGTATTCTCCATTAAAAGTTACAGCATAAGTTCCAGCTCCTGGCGACAAGGTCATACCGCTTATAACTGAATCCGAATCAATAACTGTTGCATCCTGTGTTCCAGATTCTACAAATGAAATCGAACCTCCTGAACCTGAAGTTCCCCCAGAACCTCCAGACCAAGATGCACCACCCAAACCATCGCCTTTATTGGTTTCTAATTGACCAGTTGTAGTATTAAAAATGGTAAGTCCTATTGCTGGATTAACTAAAGCCGTTTGTTGAACGGTTGTCATTCTTGGCATCAATAACCCTTTTGAGGTGGATGATAAATCCAGAATTGAAGAGGCATCAGGAGTTGAAGTTCCTATTCCAAATTGCGCATTTGCAGTTCCACAAACACTTAAAAAAATTGTAGTAAATATTACGTAAGTCTTTTTCATTTTTATTGTTTTTATTGTTTTTATTGTTTTTATTGTTTTTATTGTTTTTATTGTTTTTATTGTTTTTATTGTTTTTATTTTTTGATGGTGCTTTCGCAATTATTATTGATTACCTTACATTGATAATTGTTAATATTCTATTTCCAACTGTCAATCCTCCTTGGTCTGTTTTCCATCTAATATCAATGGTTTGCCCAGTTTCAACTGTAGCAATGGCTTGCAATGTAACCTCATCTAATACTAATGTGCTTTTTTTTGTTCTATTAGAATTAGCAATTAATACTCCATTTTGATAAATACTAAAAGTACCAAAACCACTTGTTATTGGTGATATAGCAACAGGTAAAACCGCTGTTCCTCCTGGAGGAAAAATAGTACCTGTAACCATAGTTGGAGTTAAACCCGTAATAAGTCCAAAATTAGTACCTACATTTCCATTAATAGCCGAAATTGCAGTATTTGCAATGGCTCCAGCAGTTGTAAACATTCCAAAAGTTGACAAAACACCAAGATTTATATACGAACAATTTAAAGGAATATTTAAAGTTAAATTATCAGAAGTAATTGCACCTGCAGTGGTCAACATTCTTCCATCAATTATACAACCTGCACCTGCACCAACAGCCGCACCGTGAGAAATCATAGTTCCTTTTATTTTTGTAATTGCGCCCAATCCAATAGCGGCTTCTACCACCCAAAAAACATTACAAGCACTTGCTCCGTTAGTTAATAGTACTGTTGTTCCCGCACCCGTATTGAAGGCAGCACCAATTTTGAAAATAAAAACAGCATTTGAATTATTTTGTCCATCTAATGTTAAGGTTCCAAGCATCGCAGCTGCAGCAGCTATAGAATAAACACCCGGAGTTAGCGTTTCTCCATTTCCAAAAACAGCTGCATGAGTTGCATCAGTAACAACAAGCGCATTCAGTTGATTGTATGCCGTTTGTAAATCTAATACTGCCTGAGCAGTACTAATTTCAATTGGAGCATTAATAACTGGAGCTTGTGAGTAATTAAATTGGCTATTAAAATTCACAAAATACGTTCCTGCTGGAGGCGAAATTGTCATTCCTGATATAACTGCATCAGCAGTTGCTGTTGTCAAAAGCGGACTTGTTGCATTTATAGAGTTGAATTTATTTGAATTGGAAATTACAAATTCAGTTGTTGCTAATTGAGTTGTATTGGTTCCAATAGCAGCGGTTATTCCATTTGTATTAGCTCCTGTCCAGAAGACGCCTCCTATTCCGTCACCTCTATTGGTCTCTATTTGGTTGTTTGAAATATTATAAACGGTTAACCCAATGGCTGGACTTACCAAAGCCGTTTGTTGTAAAGTTGTCATTCTTGGTAATAATAATCCTTTTGTTGTTGACGACAAATCTAATAATGAAGAGGCATCTGGAGTATTGGTTCCAATTCCAATTTGCGCATTTGCATTTGCATAAGCAAATAATAAAACTGTTGTATATAATAGATATGCTTTAATCATTTTTTTAATTTAATGTACTCTTATTAATGTTAGTGTTCTGTTTCCAAGCGTTAAAGCCCCTACGTTTGTTTTCCATTTTATAGCAATTGATTGTCCTGTCGTTACTGTTGCAATGGATTGTAATGAAACAATTGCAAGATTTCCATTACTTGTTGCTGACCGAACTGAATTGGGAATGATAACATCATTTTGATAAATGCTAAAAGTTGCTTTTGCAACAGTGGTATTTACGACAGTAGTTGTGACACTCGCACTTGCATTTTCAGGAAAAATAGTTCCGTTTACAACAGCGGCAGCAAGGCTCCCAGTTGCACCAGCATTCGTAGCAATATCACCATTATATGTTGAAGCACCCGTGTTATTAATTGCTCCTCCTCCTGTAAAAAGAACAAAAGAAGACAATACACCTAAACTAACAGCGGGACAAACTCCTATGGGAATTGTAGCTACACCTGGTCCAAAAGCTACTGCTCCATAAGTAGAAAACATTCTTCCTTCAAGCATACTTTCTGCTCCAACCGCTACTGCAGCTCCATGAGCAATAAGAACTCCTTTCATAATTGTATTGGCGCCAATTCCAACGGCTCCCTCAGCAACCCAAAAAACGTTGCAGGCTTTCGTTCCATTCGTCAATACAATTGACGTTCCTGAATACGTATTTATAGCTCCTAAAGCTTTAAAAATAAAAATAGCATCTGGGTTTCCACCCCCATCCAAAGTCAATGTCCCTGCAACAGCAATGGCACTTCCTACAGAATATTTTCCTGGTAAAATTGCTTCTCCATTTCCAAAATTAAAATTATGATTGGTAAAATTTATTGGAATCGCTTGTAATTGATTATAAACATCAACTAAATCTACCAAACATTGACCTGTAGAAATTGTTGAAGTTGAAATTGTTGGGCTATTACTATATTGTCCATTAAAAGAAACAGAATACGTTCCTGCTATCGGTGATAAGGTCATTTCTGAAACCAATACGTCTGTTGTTAAATCAGTCGTAATATCTCCAAATCCTTCCTTAAAAATATAATTACCAGAATTAGCTAAAACAAATTCTGTGGTAGCTAATTGAGTAGTATTTGTTCCTAAAGGAGCCGTCACTCCAGTAGTAGCGGTAATTCCTGTCCATAATGCACCGCCTAATCCATCTCCTTTATTGATTTCTAATTGTCCTGATGTGGTATTAAAAATAGTTAACCCAATGGCTGGACTTACCAAAGCCGTTTGTTGTAAAGTTGTCATTCTTGGTAATAATAATCCTTTGGTAGTTGACGATAAATCCAATAAAGCTGATGCATCCGGAGTATTGGTTCCAATGCCAATTTGCGCATTTGCAAACGCATACGTTAGTAATAAAACTGTTGTAAATAATAGATATGTATTTTTCATTTTTGTTAATTTTAATATTTTTTTTATTACCAAGTTAATACCGCTGCTCTTACCCAAGTATTTGTTGCAATACAAGTATATATATAAGTTGCTGTCATTCTTACTTCCCCAACAATTCCTGGAGAGTTAGCAGATACTGGAGCTACAATTCCAAATTTAACATAGGTTGCATCTGTATATTCTTTTGTAGTAACCGCCTGTCCGTTAGCTTCATTTATCAATGTGATAGTAACCGACGGTAAAGTTGCCAACCCGTTTTTTAAAATAGTTAGGGCATTTGATCTTGAAGTTGAACTTGTTCCATTTCCAACATTAAAAACCCTATCAAAACCAAAAAAACCAGTCAAAGAAGTAGCCGTATAATCTGTCCCATAAACTCCCCCAACCCATTCTCCATAGGAATTTGCAAAATTTCCAATACCACCTGAAACTGTCGAATTTATTCCTCTTGCTTTATTATCTGTTCCACCAGAAACCAAAGAAGCATCGCCACTAGCACTATTTTGAGCCCCTCCAGAAACTGTAGCAGAAGCCCCAAATGCTTCGTTATGATTTCCGCCTGAAACTGTTGCGCTTGCCCCACTTGCAGTATTATAGGTTCCTCCTCCAACACTTGAACTTGGTGCATTTGCAGTATTATAATCTCCCCCGCCCACACTTGAACTTGCACCAGAAGCAAGATTATAAGTACCTCCAGCGACACTTGAACTTGGCGCAATTGATTTATTAAAAGTTCCCCCAGCTATTGAAGACGCACCACCAAAAGTATAATTACTAATTCCTCCAGAAATTGTTGAATTAGCACCCCAAGCAGAATTTAATGTTCCGCCACCAATATTTGCATTGGCTCCAAACGCAACATTTGAAGAACCTCCACCGATAGCAGCTCCTGCCCCAGTTGCAGTATTAGAAGTACCTCCTGAAATAGTAGATGCAAAACCCGTGGCTGTATTATCAAATCCTCCCGATACGGTTGAAAGTGAACCACATGAAATATTATACAAACCTCCTGAAATAACTGAATTGGCTCCACATGCGGTATTGTTATTTCCTCCAGAAACTACTGAATTAAGGCCTGTAGCTGAATTAAATTCGCCCCCACCAACTGTTGAAGAAGGTCCTGTTGCTTCGTTGGTAACCCCACTGACAAGTGTTCCTCCAGAACCTGTTTCGCCTTTTATTCCAATAATATTAACCCAAACCGGAAAATTTGTAGAACCACTATTCACTTCAATATAATTGGTAGTGGTATTAAAAACCAATAGTCCGTGAGCTGGTAAAACAATCAAATTTTCCTGAATCCCTGTCATCCTTGGCAATAGAAAACCTTTATTGGTTGAACTTAAATCTAAAATAGCGGAACTATCTGGTGCAACTGTTCCCAATCCTATTTGAGCATACATAAATGCAGAAAATAAGAAGAATGTTAAAACCTGAATAACGTTATATTTAGTAATCATTTTTATTTTATTATTTTAATATTCACATTTACCAAGTATTCATTTCAGTACGCACCCAACTATTTATAGCAACACAAGTGTACATATATTGAGGGGTAATTCTAATTTCTCCCAAAAATCCTGGAGCTGTTGCTGATAATGGAGCTATCATTGAAATTCTAGAATAGGTAGCATTTGTATATGCTTTTGTTGTGATTGCTTTAATTTCACTTTCAATTCCAACAATAGTTGCATTTGGCAATGTTGCTAATCCATTTTTATATAAAGAAAACACCTCAAAACTTGCACCACATCCAATATTAAAAAGTCTATCTTGTATAGAAAATTCAGTTGTTGAAATAGCAACATAACCTGGAGAATTTAATCCACCAGTCCATTCTCCATACGAATTTGAAAGATTGGTAAACCCTCCTGAAACCGATGAATAATCCCCATTTGAAATATTTGAAGTACCGCCCGATATAGAAGAATAAGACTCATTGGCTCTATTTGAAGTCCCCCCACTAATTATTGATGCCAAATCATAAGCCTTATTATCGGTTCCTCCACCAACAGTTGCATTGAATCCGTCTGCAATATTTGAAGTACCTCCACCAACAGTGCTACTTTCTCCATTAGCAATATTTGAAGTCCCACCACCAATACTGGAACTTAAACCCAAAGCCTGATTTGAGGTACCCCCCGAAACTGTTGAATGAGCACCACTTGCAATATTAGAAGTCCCACCAGAAATTGATGAATTAGCTCCAGAAGCTAAATTACTAACTCCACCGCCAATACTAGAATTGATACCAGAACTATTATTTGAAGAACCACCGCCAATGTGTGCGTTTATTCCTGAGGTATTATTAGATGTGCAACCGCCAATTGAAGAATTCATACCACTCGCATTATTTGTAGTACCCCCAGAAACACTTGCAGTGTCACCGCTTACATTATTCGTAGTACCACCCGCTATTGTTGAATGAATTCCATCTGCTTCATTAGTAGAACCTCCTGAAACAACACTATAAGCACCCATCGTGAAATTAGTAGTACCACCGCCAATAACAGAAAATGCACCTGAAGCAGAATTATTAACACCACCGCCAATATAAGAAGAAGGTCCCGTAGCGTAATTTAACACATCGATAGGTTGAAGTGTAATTGGGTCAATGTCAGCTCCTGAAACTCCGGTTCCAGTGCTAATTCCAGAAAACCCTTGCGAACCAGTAACACTTGTCCAAAAAGGTTGTGATGCAGTACCGCTATTTACTTCAATATTTTTAAAAGTAGTATTAAAAATAAGCAATCCATTTGCTGGAAAATTTATTAATCTTCGTTCTCCTAAATTCAATCGAGGCAATAACATTCCTTTCTCAAAGGAGTTAATAGTCATAATAGAGGAAGCATCAGGACTAGAAGTACCTATGCCGGTTTGGGCATTTGAAATTACAGAAATTAAAAAAATCAACATTAAAACAATTCGATTTTGATTCCTCATTTGTCGATAGATAAATAATTAACGTACTTTAATTAAAGTTAAAATTCTATTCCCTATCGCTACTTTGCCTGAATCTATTTTCCAACGAACATCAATTGTTTGACCAGTTGAGACAGTTGCCATTGCTTGTAAATTTACACTTGTTACATTTAAATTACTTACAATAGTACGACTTGAATTTGGTACTAAAACTCCGTTTTGAAAAATACTAAAGGTTGCTAATATAGGTGATGTAGAAGTAGTGGTTGTGGTGGTAGTTATTGGGGGAGTATAAACAACTATTGAATCTGGGGTATATACTGTCCCAGTAACATTTGAAATTTCCAAACCTGTTATTGCTCCCGAATTCGTTCCAACATTACCGATAATCGTTGAGATTCCAGCATTTGAAATAGCCCCAGCACCTGTAAAAATAGCAAAGTTTGTTAACACGCCTAAATTAATTGGAGATGCTCCCAATGGTACAATTGCCGTTGCGGGTCCAAAAGTTATTGCTCCAGTCATTGTAAAAAATCGCCCATCAAGATTGCTTCCCGCATTAAAAGCAAGTGCTGCTGCGTGAGAAATATATGTTCCTTTCATTATACAAGTGGCACCAACACTAATTGCTCCTTCGGAAACAAAGAAAACATTTCGTGCTAAGGCTCCGTTTTGCAACACAATTGAAGAGACTGCACCAATGGCAAATGCACCACCTATTTTGAAAATAAATACTGCGTCTGAATTACCTTGAGCATCTAAATTTAATACTGCCGCTATTGAAGCTGCGGCTGGAAATAAATAAACACCTGGAAGTAATGTTTCACCACTTCCCATCGCAGGTATATGAGAGAAATTAGTTGTTGGAACAGCTACCAATTGATTGTATGCAGCTTGTAAATCTATCACACCTTGAGCTGTTCCTATTGATGTGTTTTGAGTTGTAACGGTTGTAACAGCTGCATTATTAATTTGACTATTAAATGAAACAGAATATAATCCTGCGGGAGGTGTTAATGCCATTCCTGCTATTAATTCGTTCGTAGAAGAGGTAGTAGCAGTTTCTATTGAAGCGTTTACAGAGGAATATCCATCAGAGTTTTCTAATACAAATTCAGTTGTAGCTAGTTGAGACGTATTTGTACCTATAATGGCAGTTGTTCCAGATGTTGATGCGCCTGTCCATAAAGCCCCACCGAACCCATTTCCTTTATTGGTTTCTATTTGACTTGTCGTGGTATTGTAAATCAGTAATCCTATAGCAGGATTTAATAAATTCGTTTGTTGCAAAGTGGTCATTCTTGGTATCAATAAACCTTTCGAAGATGAATTTAAATCTAATATTGCAGAAGGATCTGGAATATTTGTACCAATTCCTATTTGAGCAAAACTAGATGCTGAAATGATAATTAATAGTATAAAATTATAATTTTTGACTATTTTCATAAAATTAATTTTTATTGAATTTTTATTGCTGTCAATGTTCTATTCCCCATACTTAATTTAGCTGCCGCAGTTTTCCATCTCACTTCAATTGGTTGTCCTGTAATTATTGTTGCGATTGCTTGTAAAGAAATATTTGCAGCGTTGGCATCACTTATTAATGTTTTAGTTGAACTTGGAATTAATATTCCATTTTGATAAATACTGAAAGTAGCAGGAGTTTTAGTGTCATTAATTACTGTTGTAGTTACTGTTGATGGGTTTGTGACAGGAGAACTATTGGTATAAAAATTTCCCTCTATTGTAGAGATTTCAAAACCTGTAATTGCGCCAACATTAGTTCCTATATCACCCGTAATGTTAGATATTGCTGTATTACTTACTGCCCCATTATTTGTATAAAGTACAAAACTTGACAATACTCCTAAATCAATTGGGGAAACTCCTGAAGGAATTATTGCTGTCCCTGGTCCAAAGGTAACCGCTCCTAAAATAGTCAAAAGTCTTCCTTCTAATACTCCCGTTGCAGCCATTGATGCTGCTCCATTATGACCTATCATTGTGCCTTTCATAGTAGATGCAGCTCCAACACTTGGGGAACCTTCAGAAACCCAAAAAACATTTCTAGCTTCAGCACCATTTGCTAAAACTATAATAGTTGCAGCACCAGCAGCCATGGCACCACCTGTTTTAAATACAAAAAGTGCATTTGAATTTCCTTGTGCATCCAAAATTAAAGTACCAGCTACAGAAGCAGCACCTGGAATAAAATAAACACCAGGCGTAATTGTTTCTCCACTTCCAAAGGCAGGAATATGAGTAGTATTAGTCACAGGAATGGCTATCAATTGATTGTATGCAGCTTGTAAATCTACGGCAGCTTGTGAAGTTGAAATACCAGTGCCTGTGACAGTAGTAGTAATAAAATCATTATTATATTGACTATTAAATGACACCGAATAAGTTCCTGAAGGTGGTGAAACAATCATTCCATTTACTAAAACATCTGTTAATGAAGTTGTTGATATTGGTACTATTTCATTTACAGAAGCGTAACTTCCAAAATTATTTGCTAATACAAATGCTGTTGTAGCCAATTGATTTGTATTGGTTCCAGGCAATGCTGTTGTTCCTGTTGTTGAGGCACTAGTCCATAAAGCTCCCCCAAGTCCATCGCCTTTATTGGTTTCTATTTGACTTGTTGTTGTATTATAAATTGTCAATCCAATGGCTGGTCGTACTAAATTCGTTTGTTGCAAAGTGGTCATTCTAGGCATTAATAGACCTTTGGAAGTTGAATTTAAATCCAATAACGCAGAAGGATCTGGAGTATTTGTGCCAATTCCTATTTGAGCAAAACTAGTTCCTGAAATAGTAATGAATACTATTAAAAAATATAATTTAAAGTTTTTCATTTCAGTTAGTTTTAATTATTGAACTTTAATGATTGTCAAAATTCGACTTCCTACTTTTAGAGCACTCACATCTGTTTTCCATCTAATATCAATTGTTTGTCCTGCTAAAACGGTTGCAATAGCTTGTAAAGAAATATCTGTAGTGTCTGACTTACTTCTTCTTATTCTACTAGAATTTGGAACTAAAATCCCATTTTGATATACACTGAAAGTTGCTAGAACATTGGCATCTATATTGACCAAAGGGCTTGAATTAGTATAGGTTGTACCAACTAAAGTAGAAGTTGTAAAACCACTAATAAGTCCCACGTTTGAACCAATATCTCCTGTAATTGAAGATATTCCAGCATTTGTTACCGCACCAACTGATGTATAAAGAGCAAAAGTTGATAAAACCCCTAAATTAATATAAGAACAATTTGAAGGAATTAGAACAGACGAACCATCAGTTGTTACAGCTCCCATGGTTGAAAATAACCTCCCAATCAGTTGACAACCAGCAGCCATTCCAACTGCGCCATTGTGTCCTAATAATGTTCCTTTCATTCTTGTAGCAGCTGCCAAAGCTATTGCTCCCTCTGCAATCCAAAAAACATTACAAGCAGAAGCAGCATTTACCAAAACAACTTCAGATCCAGCACTTGAAGTAAAAGCACCTCCAACTTTAAATATAAAAATAGCATTAGGATTTCCTTGTGCATCCAAAACAAGTGTTCCAGAAACTGACGTAGCTGCTCCTGTTGAAAATACTCCAGAGTTTAGCACTTCTCCATTTCCAAAAACTGGAGCGTGGGTTGAATTTGTTGTTGGAATAATAATTAATTTATTATATACAGCCTGTAAATCCGAAACTCCTTGTTGCGTAATATTTACATCGTAATTATAGGGAGCACTATTGTATTGACTATTAAACGAAACGGAATAAGTACCCGCTTGCGGAGATAAAGTCATCCCTGGAATAATTTCATCTAAAGGGGACAACGTAGTCACTTCACTTGCTTCATTCGCAGACAAAAAACTTGAATTGGACGCAGAACTACCAGACAACCCACCCCATGATTTTATTGTTGACGTTCCACTGTTTATTTCAATTGCATTTGAAGTGGTATTAAAAATAATTAATCCCTTTGGAGGTAGAAGTATTGAATCTCTTTTTGCGGATGACATTCTAGGAACCAATAATCCCTTATTATTTGAAGTTAAGTCTAAAACAGATGATTTATCTGGACTTGAAGTTCCAATTCCTATTTGAGCTGTTATCATTCCTGAAAACAATAAGAAAAAAACGAATAAAATTTGATTGCTATTTTTCATTTTTTTTAATTTAAAAACCTACCAACTACCTGAAATTGCAGTTGTTTTTACCCATGTATTTGTCGCTATACAAGTGTAAATATGAGTTGGTGTTATACGAATTTCTCCTAATGTTCCAATTGAACTTGCAGAAGCAGGTGCATCTGTTTTGAATTTATAATAAGTAGCATTTCCATATTCTTTAGTAATTATTGCTTTTTCATTACCTGCAGCTATTAAAGCATTAGTAACACTTGGTAAAATACCTACACCACTTTTTAAAACTGTCATTGCATCGGAGCGAGTACCAATTGCCGTTCCATTTCCAATTGTAAAAGCCCTATCAGTCACAACTACTCCTATGGCAGAAGTTGGTGCATATTCAGTAGCAAATAATCCACCAACCCATTCTCCATAAGATTTTGAAGTATTGGAAACACCTCCTGAAACTATTGCAGATATTCCATTAGCTACATTTTGAGTACCACCAGAAACAGTGCAATTAAGTTCGTTAGTTACATTTAATGTACCTCCAGCAATATTACAGTCAATACAAACTAATAATACATTATTTGAAAATCCACCAGCAATACAACCATCGATGCTAACCGAGGAAACAGAATTATAACTCCCTCCTACAATAACAGTATTATTACCTATTGGAAAATTATTTGTACCACCCCCAACTGAAGAATTAGTTCCATTAGTATTATTATCTATCCCTCCAAAAACACTAGTACATACCGCAACAGCAACATTATGGGAACCGCCACCAACTGATGAATTGGCACCTACAGCTTGATTGGTTGTACCGCCACCAACAGTACTTGTAACCCCAATAGCTGAATTACCTGTACCGCCACCAACAGTAGCATTAACTCCAATAGCTGAATTTCCTGTTCCAGTTATAACTCTAGTAATAATAGAACTTGCGCCTCGAGCTCCAGTAAGACCAATTGGACCTGTATCGCCAATAGCACCAATGGAACCTGACCATTTGGGATGAAGTGTTGTTCCTGCATTAGATTGAATTTCGCCCATATTGGTATTGTAAACTACTAATCCATTGGCTGGATTTAATAATAAATCACGTTGTAAAGTGGTCATCCTTGGTAATAAAAATCCTTTATTTGAAGAAGCCGAAACTTCCAAAAGTGCTGAACTATGGGGAACAAATGTACCTATACCTGCTTGAGCGAAAATATTTCCTGATAATAAAAGAAATATAAGTATCGAAAAATATTTATTTGTTTTCATAAATGCTTTAATTTTCTAAAAATAAAATTCTAAATAATTGAGATTGACAGCTAGTATTAAAAAGTCTCAACAGCAGTTCTAACCCAAACATTTGTAGCAATACAAGTGTAAATATAGGTTGCTGTAATTCTTACTTCTCCAGCTATTCCAGTACTTCCAGACGAAAGTGGAGCAACAGTACTAATTTTCACATACGCAGCATCTGCAAATTCTTTTGTAATAATTGCCTTCCCACTTGCCGTAGTAATTAAAGCATTGGTAACAGAAGGCAGTGAGGCCAAACCATTTTTTAAAATAGTCAAAGCATCAGAACGTGTAGATCCTCCCAATCCGTTACCGATATTAAAAATTCGATCTGTAGGCTGAAAGGTAGATATTGACGCAGCGGTATAATCTGTACCATAAAGCCCACCAACCCATTCTCCATAAGATTTTGCAAAGTTATACCTACCTCCAGAAATTGAAGAATAATCTCCAGAAGCAATATTTGATTGTCCACCTGCGATTGCTGAATTTAATCCATTTGTAATATTAGCAGAACCGCCGCCAATATTTGAGTTTTCACCATTAGCAGTATTAGAAGTACCTCCCAAAACACAAGATGCAATTCCCAATGCTTGATTTGTTGTTCCTCCAGAAACACTTGTATTAAGTGCATTAGCCAAATTTGTGGTACCACCTCCAACAAATGAATTTACTCCAAAAGCATGATTGGTTGTTCCACCCACTACACTTGAGTTCAAAGCTGTTGCTTGATTGGTTGAACCACCACCAACTATAGAATTTTCACCACAAGCAACATTGGTTGTCCCTCCCACAACGGTTGAATTTATACCACACGCCATATTGGTTGAACCACCACCAATAGTAGCTCCTTCAGCAGTTGATGAATTTGCCACTCCAGCACCAACAGTTGAAAGCGAACCTGCTGGTCCAGTTAATCCCATTGGTCCTGTTGGTCCTGTTGTTCCCATGGCTCCTGTTGCCCCAACCCAATAGGTTCCGAAAGAATTTCCTTTATTCGTTTCAACAGCTCCAGTTGTTGTATTAAAAACAATTAATCCAATAGCAGGATTAAGCATAGCTTGCTGTTGAACCGTTGTCATACGAGGTAATAAAAAACCTTTAGTTGTAGATGATAAATCTAACAATGATGAGACATCAGGACTTGATGTTCCTATACCTATTTGGGCTTGTATTGATAACACTGAAATAAGTAGTATAACTACACTTATTATTAATTTGTTATTTTTCATTTTAAATAAATTATTTGGTTATTATTTTTCTAAACTTTTATGGACTATTGAAATAATTTAAGTTTATTAAACTTCAATTGACATTACTTATGTAATTTATTACCAAGGTGTCACTGCTATTCTAATCCAATTATTGGAAGCTACACAAGCGTAAATGAAACTAGAAGTCATTCGGATTTCACCTAAAACCCCTATTGAATTCATACCCAAAGGTGCAATTGTACTAAATTTAGCATAATTGGCATCTGTGAATTCTTTGGTTACAATGGCTTTTCCACTTGCGTCACCAGTAATTAAACCATTGGTTATACTTGGTAAAGTAGCCAAACCATTTTTAAGAATTGTTAAAGCATTTGAGGGCGTTCCTAAACTACCATTTCCAATATTAAACAATCGATCCGATGGTTCAAAACCAGAGGCACTTTGCAAACTTGGAATCGTTCCGTACAATCCTCCCACCCATTCCCCAAAAGAATTGGCAGTATTCCCTATTCCTCCAGAAACAGATGAATTCGTTCCTATAGCGTTATTAGCATTTCCTCCTGAAATAGAAGATTGCGCTCCAGTTGCAATATTTACATTTCCACCTGAAACAGTAGAATTAGCACCAATAGCATTATTTGCAGTTCCACCAGAAATAGAAGAAGATAATCCAGAAGCAACATTTGCAGTACCTCCTAAAATTGCAGATTGTACACCCGTTGCTTTATTGGTTAAACCACCGCCAACAAAAGCAACACTACCAGTGGCTAAATTTGTAGTTCCACCTACTACAGCCGCAGCAGGACCATTAGCAAAATTACCAGTTCCTCCGAGGATTGCATCAGCAGCTCCTATTGTTTGATTTGAAGTTCCTCCAGAAATAACAGACGCTGCTCCCAAAGTATAATTAGATACCCCGCCACCAATATGTGACTTAGCTCCTTCCGCATAATTTGAAGTACCTCCCGTAATTGAAGCCGCTTCACCATAAGTAACATTAGTTGTTCCTCCTGCAATTGCAGAATTTGCACCAGATGCTGTATTTGAATAACCACCTCCAATTGCTGAATATGCTCCAGAAGCAACATTAGAACTTCCTCCCGCCACTGTTGAACCATCACCACTTGCTGTATTTGAAGAACCTCCTCCAATGACCGAACCCGCTCCTGTACCCGAATGAACCAAAGAAGAAACTGCTCCAGTCCATTGTGGAACTAATGGAATTGTACTAATATTAACTTGAATTTGACTTACGTCTGTGTTGTAAATAATAAGTCCCAATGCAGCTGGAACAATCCCATTCCTTTGAATTGAGGTCATTCTCGGCAATAGCATTCCCTTGGTAACCGAAGAAACATCAATCACAGAGGAAACATCAGGACTTGAAGTTCCAATACCCACTTGAGCTTTTACTATCATTGAAAATAGTAAAAGCGAGGATATTATTATAAAGTTGTTTTTTTTCATTTTAGTAAAATTCATTTGTTAAAAAAAAATAATCTCTAAAACATCCTTTTTGAGGTTTAAACTTTAAAATCAAATCCGTCAATATTATGATGATTGATAAAAAAACCTTAAAAAAAATTTCAGAGATTACTTTTTTAATCGTTAAATACGATTGTTTCAATTTATACAATTCCCCATATTTATTTTAAAAAAATAGGAGGATTGTATTATTTCATTTATTCTAAAATTATAGATACGCGTCTTGCCAAACTTAAACCAGTTTTAGTATCAGTTGAATAATCTTTATCTACTCCATTACCTAAAACGGTAACTCTTTTTGGATCTATTCCATTTGAAACAATAATATTATAAATGTTTTTCACCCTTCTTTCAGATAACTTAAGATTATAAGCCGCAGAACCTTTAACATCTGTATAACCCATTAAAGAAGCTTTTGCCGTAGGATACGATTTTAAAAATTTAATTATGTAATAAACATTATTTGTTGATCCTACATTTGGTTCATCTTTGTTTAAATCATAAAATAAATTCACAAATCCTTTCTCAATTAATGATTGAATAGCATCTGACTGTGCAATTACCACTTTTGAAACACCATCAATACCATCTTTAGGTTTTGGATCCATTTCGTCTGGCACTCCATTTAAATTAGCATCAATAAATTGTCCTTTACTATCAACTGTAACACCTGAAGGAGTATTGTTTTGACGGTCTAAATGATCTACAATTCCATCTCTATCTGTATCTTTCATCAAAATATCGATGTCTTTCAAATGCTTAATTACTTCTGGATCTGGAACTACTACTGCAGCTGGTATATACCAATCTGCATGTTTTTGTTTGTTCCCAAAATAATAAGTAAGTCCTATAGAGGTATTGTACATTTCTCCAGTAAGATTATTATCTTTTGCAGATGTGCTACCGTCCCAATTTAAATGCTGACGTACATTTGATACCATTGTAAAATCAGCCGTGAAAATTAATTTATCTGTGATTCTAATTTGAGGGGTTAAACCATAAATCAATCCACCATTATTTTCAGAAGCTCCATTTGAAACACCATATTTTGAAGTAAATTTCGCTACTTGAATACCTGCATGAGCCAATAAACCAAAACGTTGTGTAAATTCTTCAAATGAAAGAACACGTGCTAGATTCATTACACCCTGCAAACCGATTCTATATTGTTGTGTTTCAAAAGGCAGTGACCCACTACCATTTTGATTTGAAAAATTGTCAGAGGCAAAATCAAATTTAAGTCCAAATTTTATACTTAGCATTCTTCTTACTCCAATATCAAAATGATTTACTTTGGACATGTTAAAAAACTTATTCTCATTGGATGAAAAATAACCTGTACTAAAAGGTTTTATTCCTTTGTTTGTTCCAACATTAAATTCAACTGACCATTTGTTATATTCACTACCTCTTATTGTATCTTTTTCTTGGGAAAATAGACTACAAAATGTTAATACTAATACGGATGTTATTACTGTTTTTTTCATTTTTAAAAATTTTTGGGGGGGGGTTGATATTTTGCTTATTATTTATTAATTAATTTTTGACTGACTAATGCTCCATTTTCTAACTTAATTTTGGCAATATAAATTCCTTCCGCAAATACGAATGGTTTTACCATTGAAGTTGCTCCATTCAATTCAAAGGATTGTATTTTTCTTCCTGAAATATCAAAAATTTCAATACCTTTCATTTCGTTAGTTGAAGAAACTGTAATTATATTTGAACTAATATTTGCTATTATTTGTCCAACATTAAAATTGGGAGTATTTAAAACGGTAGGACTTTGATATACAACTTCAAATCTGTTATCAATAGCTAACGCATCAGCGGTAAAAGTATAATCTCCAGTTGCAAAATCATGATACGTACCTAACAAAATGTCATGTAAGAATACAGATATTCCTCCAGTATCAAAAACACCCTCTTTATCTGAAATTCCTATTGTAAAATCTTCAGCGGCAGCAGTAGATTTACTAACTCCAAGCGGAACTACATCCGTAATTACAAAACTTGGACGAGCATTAATTGCTAATTTCGTTCCGACAGTTTCTAGAATACTATAAAGTTTTGCAGTACTTACCGAATTTCTTGGGGCATCATACATTCTATCATATCCATAAGTACATTCCGGTAAATAAGCAGTTAATATTTGACTATATACACTGTTACTTCCACTCATATTTAATTTATATCGGTCTTTAATAACAACTTCTTCTGTTGCTCTAATAAAATTAGAATTATTAGCTACCATCTTCATACAGTTTGTAAACGTTATTGTACCCGTTGTTGGAGTAGGAACGCCTGAAACTACATCTAAATATTTAACTAAAAACCCTTGACCAGATGATAATTTTCCTAAAAATCTTTCTCGTGAAGCCCAAGTTGCTGCTGCAAAACCAGCTCTTGTGTAAGGAACATAATCCGCCTGCCCGTAAGCAGTAACAGTACCTGGATTTTGAGTGACTGCTTGCCATACATAAATAACACCGTCTAAATTAGGATTCCCTATTAAAAATTTATCACCATCAATAGCACAAGGGTAGGGATTTGAAAGTAAATTATGACTTGTTCCTCCGTTAATGTTTGTAGGATTTCTAGTAACACCTACTGAAACATCACCATTATTTGCTGTTCCTGAAAATTTTAAATTTATATTGTCATATTGCAATGAAGTAAATGTATCAAATGGAGCTTGGTTTTTAACTCTTGTAATAAATCCTTTTCCTGGTTCCGTAGCCGTTAATGTACGCCAACCTCCACCAGTTCCTGATTGATAGTAATATTTTAAATCTAAAGCTCCCAATAATGTACCTGTTTGTGCTTTGGCTTCCGCCAATTGAGAAAAGACATTTTCAACTGTTGGTGTACCCCAATAAATATAATCAAAACCACGCATTGGACGCGATTGTTTTGTTAACTCTATATTTGGTCTATCTGTGGAAGTACTTCTTTGAACAACACTAGCCTGATTTGCCATAATGATTTTACCTACTCCAGTTACTCCATTTACAATTTCAGCAAGTTGACCATTCGCCAAAGTTAAATCAGCATTTAATTGCAGTGAATTACAAGAAATTGGACCTGAAAAAGCGGAATTAATTACTGCACGATCACTCAAATTAGGTGCGCCATTATCCCAACTACCATTCCATGTTTTTGTTGCTCCAGATGCTGAAATAAGTAATGAACAAATTCCTTTTCTTCCTAGTGTAAATGCGGAATAATCATCCAATACAACATCATTAAATGAAGTTATTGAACCACCACCTGTAATAGAACTTGTTTCAGATAAAACTGAAGTTACATCAATTATAGAAGGTATCTGCTCCCAATTGTTTGAAGTTCTTCTTAGTCCAACTATTACCAAATCATCAAAAACACCATTTGCAATAGTTTGAACACCGCTAGATGTTGCTCTCCAAGTCAAAGAAATTTTAGAGGTTGTTCCTAATACTGGACTACTAATATCCCAATATTCAGATGTTGAAATGTAAGAAACTGATGAAGCGTCCAAACCAATTCCCAAGGTGTTTGGATCCACCGCAAAATAAGCAGCATCTATTGCAGAATCAATAGTAGGAATAATTTTTAATGGAGCATATCTAGACGATTGTCCGATTGGAAATAGATATTCTGAATCTCCCTGTTTTCTAACATAACCATCTGTAAATTGTGTTCCAGAAACACCCGTTATAGTAGCTATTGGAGAAAAAGATATTTTTCCATAAGTACCCGCTGTTCTTGAAGTTTTCACTAGTCCTGTAGAACCAAATACAAACGCGCCTTTTACATAAAAAGTTCCATTGTTAAAAATAGCTAAATTTCCTTTATTTGAAACTTGTCCAGTAACGGTAAAAAAGATCAAAATGAATAAAGTTAATACTAAACCTTTTGAAAAGTGAAATTTTGAATTGTATATTTTTTTCATATTTAAGAATTTTAAACTTCGGTTTTTATATTTTGTTATTTAGGAATTTATCACTTTTAGTATTCTTGTAAAAATTAAATGCCACTAATACTGCAACAATTATCATTGGTAATAACATAATATCTATTGAACCAGTAGGCGGCCCTTCAGGTCCATCAACAGTATCTACTTGAGCAAGAAACAATGTTGAATTAAACATAAAACAAACAGTAAAAATTATAGTTTTACTTTTTTCCTTAAAAATCTTCTTCATTATATTCGTATTTATCTAATTATATTAATATTTGGAATGTAAAAATTCATAATTACTTTAATATTATATTAAAAGATAATATTGAATCATTCAGATATTCATTCATAAAACAACAATCTCAATTTACATACATCAATAATAGGATATATGTAAATGAGATTTTTTAATTGGCTTTTAATAACATGTACTGAAATTCAATCCCTCAAAAAAATACCAGTAAAAATATAAAGTAAGTGCTTAAAAAAAATCTTACCTTAGAATAACTACAGTAATATATTAAGTTAAAAAACCAATTAAATTATTATTGATATTCAAATTAATACAATCTAATTATATATTTCGTACAAAGGTAATCGGGAATAGTCTGAATTAAATACGCCAAGTAATAAGTGGGCGTATTTAGGTATAAGTGGTAAAATATTGATGTTTTTTGTTTTTCAGAAGAGGTAATTTGTAGAAATTAGAACCTTTATTCAAAATAATAACGGTTTAAATGTATTGAATAAAATTATTAATTTAAATGGAGAGTTCGCTACAAATATATTGAAATATTTCAAAATACTGCACGAATTAAATGCATGGATTTTATCGAATTAAGGCAAAATGTCCTTTCAATTCTGTTCCGTCTTGAAGGATTGCTTTGTACCAATAATCGCTTGCTGGTAATGGTTTTCCAAGTAAAGTACCATCCCAAGTTCCGTTTTTCTTGTTCAGATAGGTAATTAATTTTCCATATCTGTCAAAAATTGCAATGGTGGTATTGTTGATAAATTGAAAACCTTCCATGCTAAAATAATCATTGTAGGTGTCGCCGTTTGGAGTGAAAAACTTTGGAATTATTATTAATGTAAAATCGAAAGTGGCTATGCCGCAATTGTTTTTTTCTCGAACATACGCTTTTTTAATGCCCCCAATGGTATTTTCAAAAACATTGGAATTTTGGTAATTTATGCCGTCTAAAGAATATTCGTAATCGCCCGAAATAACAGTTATTATTGTTACTTGCCGTTCGTCAATTACTACGTTTGTGATAATCGGAATGAGGTTTTCGGTTACAACTATTGTTTTTAAATTCGTGCATCCATTTGGGCTTGTAACGGTAACGGTGAAGATTCCTGGAGTTGTAACTGTTATGCTTTTGGTGGTTTCGGTTGTTGACCAATTGTAGGTTACGTTATTAATTTCTGCATCTAAAAGGACTGATTTTGTTTCGCATAAAATGGTGGTTTCGTTTTGAACTATTATAGGAATTGGATTCATAGTGAGTTGGACGGCGGTTCGATTGGCACTTACACAGGTATTCAAAGTGTAGGATTCTGCATAGAAAATTCCAGCATTTGAGGGCGTAAAAGCCACGGAATTACTTTGTAATAACGTTCCGCCTGTTGCGGCAGAATACCAATTTACACTTTCAGAACCGAATGTAGCTACTGTTAATGCTGGAATTGGATCGTTTTCACAAATAATAATATTACCATTACTTAATGGTGCGAGCGGTTTTTGTTTAATTAAGACACTAAAAATTTCAGATATTGTAGAACAGAATGCATTGTTTAAATTGGCAATATCTTGAGCTACTTTTACCCGATAATAATGGGATGTAGTTATGTTTGGAGTTGCATAATTACTGCTGTTTTCTCCAGTAATATCATTCCAAATTATATTGTCCAAACTCTCTTGCCATTGAAAAACATTCGTTGTTATTCCTGAACTATTTACTTGTAAATTAATGTTTATGGGTGTAACATCTTCGCAAACGGAATAGGTGTTTCCTGTTGTTGCTGTTGTGCCAATTGTTGTGAAATCGCCACAAGAGCGGAACATAATATCGTCAATGGCAAGATCGTTTCCGCAACCGCCAACGCCGTTATTTCTCATTTTTAAAACTACAGAAGTTTGACCGATTCCAGTGGTAAACAATAAGCCATATTGTGTCCAATTTGCTGATGATGTTCCGTTAATATCTCCAGTATTTCCAGATCGTAATAGCGTTGTTTCCGTACTATCCCAAATTTCAAAAGTTACATTTATTGGGATTCCTGTTCCAGGACACGCACCTGTCGATGAGGCATTATATACATTTAACAACCAAGCAGTAAATTCAAAAGTGGTATTGACGCACAATCCAGAAACTACTCTTTTGTAAAACTCACTTGGCGTGAAACTTGCATTGACAATTAACGATTTTCCGTTTGTTCCATTCGGTTGATTATCGGGAGTATGATCGGGTGAATTGTGCCAAGAAGTGTATTGATTGGTTCTGTAATATAACGTATAAAGTCCGTCGCCTGGCGTTCCAGCGATAAAAGTATAGGAAGTTACACCTGCTGGCAATGCGGGGCCATAATCAGTTCCGCTTCCAAAATCTTCTGTAAAAATGGGAATTCCTTTACTACCATTGCAAAAGCCTAACTGTCCAAAACTGTGGAAAGCTGATAATAGTACTAGTAGTAATAAGGGAATTTTTTTCATTTTAAATTTTATAAGAAAAGCTGCCAATGATTGACAGCTTTTCTTTAAAAATACATTTATGTTTTATGCTTTTATTTTTGCCAATATAGAATTGAAAGTCTCGCTTGGTCTCATTGCTTTGCCAGTCAATCCAGGGTTTGGTTGGTAATAACCACCAATATCTTGACGCTTTCCTTGTGCTCCAATTAATTCAGAATTGATTGTAGCTTCATTTGCTTTAAATTCAGACGCAATTGGCGAGAAAATCGATTTTAATTCCGCATCTTTAGTTTGGTTTGCCAACGCTTCTGCCCAATACATTGCCAAATAAAAGTGAGAACCTCTGTTGTCAATTTGCCCAACTTTACGAGCCGGTGATTTGTCATTGGCTAAGAATTTATCACTCGCTTGATCTAGTGTTTCTGCTAAAACAATCGCTTTAGAGTTGTTTAAAGTTTGTCCCAAATGCTCTAGTGAAGCTCCTAATGCTAAAAATTCTCCCAACGAATCCCAACGTAAGTAGCCTTCTTCAATAAATTGTTCTACATGTTTTGGGGCAGAACCACCAGCGCCAGTTTCAAATAGACCGCCTCCATTCATTAAAGGAACAATTGAAAGCATTTTTGCAGATGTACCAACCTCAAGAATTGGGAATAAATCCGTTAAATAATCACGCAATACGTTCCCAGTTACAGAAATAGTATCTTGCCCTTTTATGATTCTTTCTAAGGTAAAATTTGTTGCATCAATTGGATTTAAAATACGAATATCTAATCCAGTTGTATCGAAATCTTTTAAATATTTTTTTACTTTTTCAGTAATTTCTCTGTCATGCGCTCTGTTTTCATCTAACCAAAAAACGGCTGGAGTATTTGATAATTTTGCTCTGTTAACAGCAAGTTTTACCCAATCTTGAATTGGAGCGTCTTTTGCCTGACACATTCTGAAAATATCGTTGGTTTCGACATTTTGTTCCATTAATACATTTCCGTTGGTGTCAATAACACGAACAACTCCGTCTGCATTTAATTGGAATGTTTTGTCGTGAGAACCATATTCTTCTGCTTTTTGAGCCATCAAACCTACGTTTGGAACACTTCCCATTGTAGTTGGGTCAAAAGCACCATTTTTTTTACAAAAGTCAATTGTTGCAGCATATACACCTGCGTAACATCTGTCTGGAATGACTGCAATTGTATCTTGTTGTTTTCCGTCTTTATTATACATTTGTCCAGAAGTACGTATCATTGCTGGCATTGAAGCGTCAACAATTACATCCGATGGAACTTGCAGGTTGGTAATTCCTTTGTCTGAATTTACCATTGCTAAAGCAGGTCCGTTTTCGATGGCTTGATTAATAGCAGCTTTTATTTCAGATTCTAATGAGTTTCCAGCAATTTTAGCATACACATCACCCAAACCATTTCTTGTGTCAACTCCTAATTCAGTAAATAAACTTGCATATTTTTCAAAAACAGAAGCAAAGTAAACTTCTACAATTGATCCAAATATAATTGGGTCTGAAACTTTCATCATTGTTGCTTTCAAATGAACTGAAAGCAATACATTTTGTTCTTTGGCTTCTTTGATAGTTTTGGCAACAAAACTTTTCAAAGCATTCAGGTTCATAACTGAACTATCAATAATTTCACCTGATTTTAGTGGCGTACTTGCTTTCAAAACTGTTGTTGAACCGTCTTTGGCAACGAATTCAATTTTCACATCGGTAGCATCAGAAAGCGTTACAGATTTTTCACTTCCGTAAAAATCACCGCTTTCCATTGAAGCAACTTTCGTTTTTGAATTGGCTGACCAAGCTCCCATTGAATGTGGATTTGCTTTGGCAAAGTTTTTAACTGCTTTTGGTGCTCTACGATCTGAATTTCCTTCACGCAAAACAGGGTTTACAGCTGACCCAAGTACTTTAGAGTATTTGGCTTTAATTTCCTTTTCAGCATCATTTTGAGGGTCTTCAGGAAAATTTGGAATTGCATATCCATGTGATTGTAATTCTGCGATTGCCGTTTTTAATTGCGGTACAGATGCAGAAACATTTGGTAATTTTATGATGTTGGCTTCTGGAGTTGTGGCTAATTTTCCAAGTTCTGATAAAGAATCTTCAACTTTTTGATCTTCTTTTAAAAAATCAGAAAAGTTGGCTAAAATTCTTCCCGCTAAGGAAATGTCTCTTGGCTCAATTTCAATATTGGAAGTTGCCGTAAACGCTTGAACAATTGGTAAAAAAGAATAGGTTGCAAGTAAAGGCGCTTCATCAGTTAGCGTATAAAATATTTTAGTTTTTGTTGACATTTTATTAAATTTATTTTGGGATTACAAATATAGGAAAAATCGTTTTCGTTATTGTTAATACAGTCTATTTATGTTGGATATAAATAGAAATAATATGAATTTATTGATTTTTAATTTTTGTTATGATGAATTCCTCATTTTAAAACGGATTTACTGATAAAAATGAAAATCCCGTTTCGAAATGAATCGAAACGGGATTTATGACAAAAAGACATTTGACTATCTTCTTTTATCTTTAATTTTTGCTTTTTTACCAGTAAGCTCTCTGAAGTAATAGATACGAGCTCTACGAACAGCACCTTTTTTGTTGATTTCAATTTTCTGTAAAGCGGGCAAGTTTACTGGGAAGATACGCTCAACTCCAATTGCACCTGACATTTTACGAATAGTAAAAGTTTCTGTGTTTCCAGAACCTCTTCTTTGAATAACAACTCCTTTAAAAAACTGAGTTCTTGTTTTTTCACCCTCTTTAATTTCGTAGAAAACTGTGATTGTGTCTCCAGCTCCAAATACAGGGAATTCTTTTTTTGTTACAAATTCGTCTTTAACGAATTTCATTAAATCTGCCATGATAATTTTTTTAATTATGGTTTTAAATCTAAGCAACATTCGCGGATTTCGCCAGAGGTTGGTCAAATGTGGGTGCAAAAGTAAAAAATAATTATTAATTATGAGTTATAAATTATAAATTATTTGTCACATTGTCTTGATTTTAGGTTCTTAGATTCTAATTAATGCCTCGGAGCTTATAATTATAGTCTTTGAGATTATAATTTGATACTATTAGTCTATAATTATAACCTAGGAGCTAATAATTATAGTCTTTGAGAGTTTAAATTGATATTATTAGATTATAATTAATACCTCGGAGCTTATAATTATAGTCTTTTAGTATATTATTTGATTTTATTAATCTATTTATTTGGCATGGTTTATTTTTATATAAAATAGGATGATTTTTAACTAGTCTGCGGAGTTCCCCCTTTGGGGGTTAGGGGGCGTCTTCAAGCAAATCCGGTCTTCTATTTTTGGTATGTTCATATGCCATTTCATCGCGCCATTTGTCAATTTTAGCAAAGTTTCCACTAGTTAAAACTTCAGGAACTTTCCAACCTTTATAATCTGCGGGGCGCGTATATATTGGACCTGATAATAATCCGTCTTGAAAACTATCTGTTAATGCGGATGTTTCGTCGCTTAAAACCCCAGGAATTAATCGGATTAAAGCGTCGGATAAAACCAATGCGCCAAGTTCACCGCCCGACAAAACGTAATCGCCAATTGAAATTTCTTTGGTAATAAAATGGTCACGAACTCTTTGATCTACACCTTTATAATGTCCACAAAGGATAATAATATTTTCATACATCGACATGGTATTCGCCATTTTCTGGTTCAATGTTTCTCCGTCTGGCGACATATAAATGATTTCATCGTAGCTTCTTTCACTTTTTAAATGTGTGATACAAGCGTCTATTGGCTGCACTGTCATAACCATTCCTGCTCCGCCACCAAAGGGATAATCATCTACAGATTTCTGTTTGTTGGTTGTATAATCACGTAAATTATGAAAATGAACTGCTACTATTCCTTTGTCAATAGCACGTTTCATTATCGATGCCTCAAACGGACTTCGCAATAATTCTGGTAAAACGGTAATAATATCTATTCTCATATAATAAGGTACAAAGTGGCAAAGGTACAAAGTTTTATAGGTTTTAGAATTGTGCCAAATTATTTTAATGTTCAATTTATTTGAAATAGAAATTAATTTACCAGATTCCATTTTTAAATCCATAATTTCTATTACTTTTATACCACCTAAAAAAACCAATATTATTATGGAAATAAGTAAAAAAATAATTGTTGCAAGTGCCTTATTTTTATTTGCAGCAGCTTCACAATCTCAATCATTAAATGCAAAAAAATCAAATAGTATGATGACAAATCCGCTTTTGCAAAGAAGTGCTTTGCAGTATCAAGCACCTCCGTTTAATCTTATTAAAGAGGAACATTTCAAGCCAGCTTTTGAGTATGGTTTGAAATTTCACGATATAGAAATTGAAAAAATTGCTAATAATACTGCAAAACCTACTTTTGAAAATACAGTTTTAGCTTTAGAAATTAGTGGTGTTGATTTAAACAGAGCTGCTGGGATTTTTTCAAATCTTACGGGTTCCAATACCAATCCAACATTACAAGCAATTGATGAAGAATATTCACCGATTTTTTCTGCTCATAACGATAAAATATATTTGAATAGTAAATTATACCAACGCATTAAAGCATTAGATTTAAATGCTTTGAAAGGTGAAGATAAAAAACTGACAGAATATTATTTGCAGCAATTTGAGTTGGCTGGCGCAAATTTATCTGATTCGGATAAAGAAAAAATGAAAAAAATTAATGGTGAGTTGGCAAGTTTAGGAACTTCATTTGGTAATAAATTATTGGCAGCCCGAAAAAATGGAGCGGTTTTATTTGATTCAGCAACTGATTTAGAGGGTTTAAGTTCAGACGAAATAGCTTCCGCAAAAGACAAAGCGAAAGAAGCAGGTCACGAAGGAAAATATTTAATAGGATTGTTAAATACCACGCAACAACCCTTATTACCGAGCCTTAAGAATAGGGCTACAAGAGAAAAAATATTTAAATCGTCTTGGACTCGAGCAGAAAAAAATGATGATGGCGATACCCGTGAAATAGTAGAAAAAATGGCGAAATTGCGTTTGCAAAAAGCCAATTTAATGGGCAAGAAAAGTTTTGCTGAATGGAGATTGCAAGATCAAATGGCAAAATTACCTGCAAATGCAATGGATTTATTAGCCAAAATCGCAAAACCAGCTGTTGAAAAAGCTAAAGTAGAAGCCAAAGAAATTCAAGACTTAATAGATTCACAAAATGGGGGATTCAAATTAGAACCTTGGGATTGGAATTTTTATTCGGAACAAGTTCGTAAAGCAAAATATGATTTAGATGAAAGTCAAATAAAACCCTACTTTGAAATAACGACCGTTTTAGAAAAAGGAGTGTTTTTTGCTGCCAAACAAATGTATGGAATTACTTTCAAAGAGCGTAAAGATTTGCCTGTCTATAATCCTGATGTTGTTGCCTATGAAGTCTTCGATAATGACGGAAAATCGATTGCAATTTATTATTTAGATTTCTACACAAGAGACAATAAAAGTGGTGGCGCTTGGATGAGTAATTTTGTAAATCAATCCCATTATTTAAAACAAAAACCCGTAATTGTAAACGTATATAATTTTGCAAAACCCGCAAATGGTAAGCCTTCATTAATCAGTTTTGATGATGTGACAACGATGTTTCACGAGTTTGGACACACGCTTCACGGGTTATTTGCAAACCAACAATATGTAACACTTTCAGGAACAGCAGTTCCAAGAGATTACGTTGAATTTCCTTCCCAAATCAATGAACACGCAGCATTAGACCCAACTATTTTAAAAAATTATGCCATTCATTATCAGACAAAAGAGGTTATTCCGCAAGCATTAATTGATAAAATTAAAAAAGCGGAAACCTTCAATAAAGGATATGATGTTACAGAATTATTAGCAGCGTCAACATTAGATATGGCTTGGCATAGTGTTGAAAAAGAATCGGATTTAAAACCTACTTTAGTATTTGAAAATGAAGCTTTACAAAAATATGGTTTGTTAGTAAATGAAGTTCCTTCAAGATACCATTCGCCTTATTTTGCCCACATTTGGAGTGGCGGTTATTCGGCTGGATATTACGCTTATACGTGGTCAAAAACTTTAGATTATAATGCATTCGATTGGATGCAGACCAATGGCGGTATGACAAGAGCGAATGGGGAACGCTTCAGAAAGTATATTTTATCTGTGGGAAATAGTGTCGATTTAAATAAAGCTTTCAAAGATTTTGTTGGGCATGAAATGCAAATTGAGCCTTATTTGAAAAATGCTGGGCTTATAGGAAACTAAAAAATTCTCAAAATAATTTAAATGACATTTCAAAAGAGTGTCATTTTTTTTTGGAGCTATTTCCCACTATTCGCTGTATCTGCTGGTGTTATCAAAAATATTTTATACCTAATTATTTATCAAACTACCGATTGCCTACTGTATCGCAATAACTTAAACGAGGGCGCGCCCAAATAAAAAAAAATTCGTTGTGTATTGTATTCAATAAATCTAAAGCATCGTTTCCTTTCTCCTAACTTTTCCGCTTTCGGTTTCAATGAATTTCGTCACAAAGCGAATTGTTTTTGGTTTTTCATAAGCGTCTAAATCATCAAAAACTGAATCATTAAAAACGGTTGATTTTCCTTCAATAACAAGAAGTACTTGTTCGCCCAATTTTTCATCAGGAATTCCAATTACAAAAAAACGCTCCTTTATTTTATCGGAAAGTTTTGCCTCAATTTGCTCAGGAAATAGTTTGACACCGCCGCTATTTATGACATTGTCTATTCTTCCCAACAAGATAAATTGGGTTTCAGAAAGCAGTTCAACTACATCATTGGTAACAATATTTGTGTCGGAAATCCGTGGGGCAACGATTACCAAACAGCCTCTTTCATCGGTTGAGATTGTTACGTTTGGCAAAACCGAGAAGGACTTCTCCCCTATTTCTTTGACAGCAATATGGGTAATTGTTTCGGTCATTCCGTAGGTTTCATAAATCTGCGTTGGCAATCCTAAAAGTTGATCTCGAAGTGTTTCGCTGATTTTTGCACCGCCAACAATCAGTTTTTTGACTTTATATAATTCCGAAATCGAGTTTTGAACTTGCATTGGAACCATAGCAACAAAATCGTAAAGATGCCTGTTGTCTTTCAATGGATTGGAAGTTGGCGTAACATAATCCATTTCAAAACCTAAAATCATACTTCTAATGAGCATCAATTTACCCGCAATATAATTTGTTGACAAACAATTCAAAACCCGATTTCCAGCTTTTAAATCGAAGAATTCAGCTGTTGCCAATGCAGAATTAACCATTGCTTGTTTTTCAAGATTGATTTTCTTGGGAGAACCAGTAGTTCCTGAAGATGTAACTGTAATAAAAGATTTTTTGTTGAACCATTCCAATAGAAATTCGCCCGTAATTCTTTCAAAATCGTCGCCTTCTTTTATTAAATCGTGCGCAGCAAGAAGCAGCTTTTCTCTATCAAGAGAAATTCCATTCCATTTGAAATTTGGGTGAACAGTATTGTAATTTTGGTTATTCATTTTAATGGTTTATTACCGATTCAATTGGACTTACTTTGCCCGTCAATTTTTCTTTCCAATTACTCCATTTGTATTTTTTTGCCAATATAAATAAGATTATTGGATAGGTAATTGCAATGGAAATTATCATTTCATTGAGTGTATTTGCGGTATTTTCAACTCCAGAATAGCGGAATAAAGCATCGGTTTGTAAGGCTGAAAAATCAGAAGTTAGCAAGAGTGAAGCCATCAAATTGTTACCTAAATGGAAACCTAAAGCCAATTCTAAACTATCATCCATTAAAGTCATAATTCCAAGTAAAAGTCCTGTTCCGATGTAAAAAATCATCACGCCAAAACCCATTTCAGCAACTTCAGGATTGGCACTGTGAAATAATCCAAAAACAACCGACGTAAACAACAACGGAAACCATCTGTTTTTAACAACAATCCCGATTTGCTGCATCAAATAGCCTCGAAACAAATATTCTTCTAAACCAATTTGAAAAGGGAATAAAAGCAAGCTAATTGTCAATAAAAGAAAGAATTTAACAGGATGAAAATTCCAGATTATATTTGAATTATCTGTATAATAAGAAGCTGCGAATCCTAAAACTGAAATAAAAACAATCAATGCAAATGAAAATAGTATTCTTTTGAAATCCACCTTTTCCCTTGATGTTGTGAGCGTTATCACGTTTCGTTCATTTAAAAAATAAACCAACAAAAAAAGCATTCCCAATAGGAAAACAAAGGGCAATAAATTGATTACTAAACTCAAATTATTTGGAATATCTTTCATCAAATCATACGCTGCTTTCATTTGTTTGTCGGACATCATAAAGTACATTATGAAATTTCCAATGAAAATTCCTGTCGTCAAAAGCGCTGTAATCACTACTCGCCACCACGTATTATTGCCTTTGTACGCTTGTTCAATAAACATAAAATTGAAATTTAATTTGTTAGCCAATTTAACTATTATTTTAAGTATAAATCAATTACTTTGCGAAAAATTAATTCTAAAACAATAATGATACAAATTTACCATAATTCAAGGTGTTCAAAATCAAGAGAATGTTTACGTTTATTAGAACATTCAGATGTGGAATTTGAAATAATAAAATATTTGGAAACACCACCTACTTTTGAAGAATTAGAAGCACTTATTAGCAAATTAGGAATAAATCCACTAGAATTGATTCGTAAAAAAGAAAAACTATGGCTTGAAAATTTCAAAAACAAGGAGTTTACAGCTAAAGAACTGATTCAAATAATGGTTTTAAACCCAATTCTGATTGAAAGACCAATTGTAGTCAATGGAAATAAAGCAATTATAGCAAGACCTATTGAAAAAACATCAGAAATTCTTTAATAATTTAATTTAACAAACCTTTGTGAAGCCAAGCCTAAACCAAGTTTTACTTTTGCAGTCTTATATAAAACACAATATAATTGTATGAAAAATTTAAAAACAGCATTTTCTTTATTACTTTTTTCGGTTTCAATTTTGACTTTCGGACAAACGAGACCCGAAGTCAAAAAAGTTAAAATTTCGGGAACTGTAATCGAAAAAGTGAGCAAGCAAGCATTAGAATATGCTACGGTAACCTTTATAAACAATAGAAATCCTAAAGCTATTTTTGGAGGTATTACAAATGCCAAAGGAGAATTTGATATTGAAATTAACGCAGGAAGTTATGATGTGAAAATCGAATTTATCTCGTTCAAAGCAACTGAACTTAAACAACAAAGTCTTAAGGAAAGTACGAATTTAGGGCAAATTGCACTTGATGAAGATGCCAATCAATTGAATGAAGTCGTGATTCGTTCTGAAAAAACTACGGTTGAAATTAAACTCGACAAAAAAGTATATAATGTAGGTTCCGATTTAATGGTAAAAGGAGGAACCGTAAGCGATGTTTTGGATAATATTCCTTCTGTTTCTGTAGATTCAGACGGAATTGTAAGCCTTAGAGGAAATGCAAATGTTAGGATATTAATAGACGGAAAACCATCCAATGCCATCAATATTGCTGAAGCTTTACGTCAAATTCCTGCCGATGCCATCGATAAAGTTGAAGTTGTAACCAATCCTTCTGCTCGTTACGATTCTGAAGGTGGCGGTGGACTTTTGAATATTATACTGAAAAAAGGAAAAAATAAAGGACTTAACGGAACGGTGATTGCCTCAGGTGGAAACCCAGAAAATTACGGACTTTCAGGGAATGTAAATTTCAAATCGGAAAATTTTAATGTTTTCACCACAACGGGATACAATTATAGAACCAATCCAGGACATTTTTTATTCAATACCGAATATTTAAATCCAAATGGTTCCACTCGAAATTACATTAACGAATTAAGAAATAACGAGCGTTTAAGTAAAGGTTATAATTCTAATTTTGGTATTGATTTATACATCGACAAAACCACAACTTGGTCAAACGCGATGAATCTTAGGAGAAATGACGGTGGAAATCCCGAAACTATTTCCTACACAAATTTCGATGTAAACCATATTTACACCAATACCAATTACCGTTTTAACGATCAATTGAGTAATAGTTTGGATGCTGAATACACAACTAATTTTACGAAAAAATTCAAGAGAGACGGACATAAATTCACAATTGACGGTGCGTTTTCTAAAGACAGCGATAATGATTATTCTATTATCACTAGTTCAATTACTGAGAAAACAAGCAACGAACAAAAGCAAAATCGAAACACAATTCAATCCGATTATGTACTTCCTTTTGGAAAAGCAAATCAGTTTGAATTTGGCTACAAAGGCGACTTTAATAAATTAATTACCGATTATAAAGTTGGTGCTTTTGATGCTGGAGGAAATTATACACCAAACGCACAATACACCAATATCCTTGATTACAGAGAAAATATAAATGCTTTGTATTCCCAATTTGGTACTAAAGTCAACAAATTTTCTTTCTTATTTGGATTGCGTTGGGAGAATTCAAAAATTCAAATCAACCAGTTGGTAACCAATGAATTTAATACTCAAAAATACAGTAATTTCTTCCCGAGTGCCTTTGTAACCTACGAACTTTCCGATCAAAGTAGCATTTCTTTGAGTTATAGCAAAAGAATTTCAAGACCAAGAGGACGTCAAATAAACCCATTTTCAAGCTATTCAAGTAACATAAATATCTTTAAAGGAAATCCAAATTTGAAACCAGCATTTACAGATGCAATTGATTTTGGGTACTTAAGACGTTGGGACAAACTGACTTTCAATACCTCAATGTATGCGAATAAAACAACCGATTCCTTTCAATTTATCCGTCGTGAAAGTGGCGATTTTGTAAACGGAACTCCCGTTATTTTAATGACACCAATAAATTTGGCTACAGAATACCGTTACGGATTTGAATTTACCTTAAATTATTCCCCATATAAGTGGTGGAAATTAAACAGTAATTTCAACTTCTACAAATACCAAACACAAGGAGATTTCTCCTATACCAATACCCAAAACGTAGTTATTACTCAAAATTTCGATAACGCAGCATCATCATGGTTCACCCGATTAACGTCAAAAGTCACCTTGCCTTACAAAATTGATTGGCAAACCAACGTAACCTATAATGGTCCTGAAAACAATGCTCAAGGAAAAACATTGGGAGTTGTAGGCGCCAATTTAGGCTTCAGCAAAGACGTATTTAAAGACAAAGGAACCATTGCATTAAATGTTCAAGACGTTTTCAATTCTCGAAAAAGAATGTTTGACACCAACATTACAAATGTGCTCAATTCCTACACAGAAATGCAACGAAGCACCCGATTAATCACGCTATCCTTCACTTATCGATTCAATAAGAAAAAAGAAGAGCGCAGCAAACCACAAAAAGGTGGTGAAAATGGAGATGATTTCCAAGGATAATACAATGCAATTATTAATTCAAACACACTCAAAACGCTTTCAGAAATGAAGGCGTTTTTTTTTTATTTGGGCGCGACCCTCGAAAAATTCGGGTCAGGCTATTCGCTCCAATCTTTGTTCCACTTCGTTCCACAAAGGATTTCCGCTGCTATCCTTCGCGCAAACCCCGATTTAAGATTTAAGATTTACCGATTTACCAAATAACCAAAAATCCATTTCCTCACAACAATCGTCGACAGGTTGGATACTCAGTATCTGACAAGAAAACGATCGTCGGCAGGTCGGATACTCAGTATCTGAGCAGAAAACGATTGTCGGCAGGTCGGATACTGAGTATCTGAGCAGAAAACGATCGTCGGCAGGTCGGATACTGAGTATCTGACAAGAAAACGATTGTCGGCAGGTCGGATACTGAGTATCTGAGCAGAAAACGATTGTCGGCAGGTCGGATGAGGGTCATCCGAGGAGAAATCAATCGTCGGCAGGTCGGATACTCAGTATCCGAGGAGAAATCAATCGTCGGCGGGTTGGATACTCAGTATCCGAAGAGAAATCAATCGTCGGCAGGTCGGATGACCCTTTTCTGAACTCAAACAAATAAATTTGAAAAAGGCTTTTTCAATTTCTGAAACATTGTTGTCCGACAAAAAGCATATAATATAAGTCGACCCCAACAAGTATAGTCCCTACGGGACATTTTTACAGGGAACACTTCTTATTATTCTACCAATATTTAACTCCTATCGGAGTATATCTCGAAGAGATTATATGTTAGTAAATAGATAGTTATGAAGTTGATTTTTGTTCCGTGGGGACTGTACATTATTTTTTCGGGCGACAATGTTTCTATTACAATATAATTTATACAAACAAAAAAAGAGCAACTGATAGGTTGCTCTTTTAGTGTATTTATTTAAAAAATAATCAGTGCGTACTTAAAATAAGCGATATCAATACTTAATTTTTAATCACTTTAGAAGTTCCAACTCCTTGATCAGTTGTTACTTTTATGAAATAAATACCTGTATTTACATCTGTAATATCAATCGTTGGATTATTTACACCGGTTAAATTTACACTTTTGATGATTCTACCATTTAAATCTGTAAGAACCGCATTGTTAATAGTTACATTCGTATCGCTATTAATATTAAGGATACCTTTTGTTGGATTTGGATAAATTGACAAATTATTTTTAAAGAAACTTTCTGTTGATGCTAATGCTCTATCTACAGAAAAAGTATCTATACCAATAATATCTGAATTAGCTCCATTTGTTCCCGCATCAGTAACAAAATATCTGAAAGCAAATTTCACATCAGTAGCAGCTGTTAAACCAGTTACAGTATATGAATATTGTGTCCATACTTTAGAATAAACAAATCCAGTTAACAAATCGGGATTTACAGATGTACATAAAGTTGAAAAACTTCCTGTATTAGTGGCTCCACCTGATGGATTTGTAGCAGGAGCTGTACTCATTCTTAATTCCAAACGATCTGCATAATCAGTTGTTCCGCTTGTACCTTTACGAGTATAGAATGTTACTACATCACCGTTTTGAACAGTAATATTTGGAGAAATTAACCAGTTACTAATTGTAGCTCCAGTTGTTAGAGTACTTGATGTACTTGCGTAATTAACCAAAGCAAAAGAATTTGGAGCACCATCTTGACCATTTGGGATTGGGCAAGATTGACCATTTGCATAAACCTGATCTTGAAATGCATTTGCCGGAGTAGTAGTACTTACAGAAGCAACAACTGCATAACTTGATACCGACCAAAGAGCCGTAGTTGATGGTGATGTACTTTGATTTGTTCTAGCCCAACCATCAGTAGATGTCATTGTAGCTGTTGGGGAAACAAAACCATAATTGTAAATGTTCTGTGCTTGAGTATAAGCAACAACTAATAAAGAGATTGAAAGTAAAAGTTTTTTCATAGAAATTGAAAATTAAGTTAATATTAAGTAAAAGTAATCATATTTTTTTAAAAAAAAATGATTCAACCTTTTTTTTTTAATGTGATTACTTTTATTTGTAAGGTTTTTATGAAATTAATACAAACCGACTTAACTCAAGATACGTTAAACAAAAAATAAAATCACAAGTATTCTTCCTTTTTACCGATAATTCATATATTTTATAAAACTTCAATTACATGTATTTAATATAAATTATTCAGAATAATTTTTTAAAAAGCCAAAATATAAAAACAAGAATATGAATAATCAATTAGCCCCGATTGCAATGGAAATCCTGCGCTTTTTAGCGCAGATTGTAATGGAAAGCGGGAATTACAATTCTAAATACAAGAGAACAATTCGCTCCAAATAATTCCTATTTGAAGTAGTGGTTATTTGCCGTGAAATAATATAATATCTGAGTAATTTGAGTGTTTATATTAAAACAAATATATACATTTGGAAAATATTAGATTTCTCAATTTATACAGTATATATGTTACAAGAAAAAGTTATCGTTGGTAGTGAAGAATGGTGTTCGTTCCCAATATTAGGGATTCCCACGATTAAAGCGCGTGTTGATTCTGGTGCAAAAACATCGGCATTGCACGCCATAAATATTGCTCCTTTTATTAAAGAAGGGGAAAATTGGGTGAAATTTGACATCAATCCGATTCAGAATAATGTGAAAACTGTTATTCATTGCGAATCGAAATTGGTGGATAAAAGAATTGTGAAAAGTTCGAGTGGTTTTAGGGAACAACGCTACGTGATTGGGTCGGAACTTGAAATTGGCGGTAAAAAATGGGCGATTGAAATTACTTTGACCAATCGAGATTCTATGGGTTTCCGAATGCTTTTGGGGCGTGAGGCGATGAGCGGTCGGGTTCTTGTGGATCCTGAGCAAAAATATTTATTGGGTGAACCTACTTCTGATATTCTGAAAAATCTGTATAAAACATCTGAAAAAGCGGTTACTGGACTTCGAATTGGTTTGTTGGCGAGCAACAAAGAATTGTATTCCAACAAGCGAATTATGGAAGCTGGGGAAATGCGTGGGCACGAAATGCACTTTTTGAATATCAAGGAATGTTATATGAAACTTGATGCGACGACTCCAGAAATTCATTATCGTGGCGGTAGAATTTTGAATGATTTTGATGCTATTATTCCGAGAATTCGTCCGAGTATTACTTTTTATGGCTGTGCGTTGACGCGTCAATTTGAGGCTTTGAAAGTATATTGTTTGAATTCGGCTGCGGCGATTACGCAATCTCGTGATAAATTGTATTCGTTGCAATTGCTATTGAATCACGGTGTTGATATTCCAACGACGGGTTTTGCAAATTCGCCTTTGGATACGAATGATTTGATAAAAATGGTTGGTGGTCCACCATTAATTGTAAAATTATTGGAAGGAACGCAAGGAAAAGGGGTTGTTTTGGCAGAAACAAAAAAGGCAGCAGAAAGTGTAATTAATGCTTTCAAAAGTTTAAATGCCAATATATTAGTTCAGGAATTTATTAAGGAAGCCAACGGAAAAGACATTCGCTGTTTTGTAATTGATGGAAAAGTTGTTGCGGCAATTCAACGCGAAGCGATGCCGGGAGAATTTAGAGCCAACATTCATTTGGGCGGAACGGCATCAATCATAAAAGTTACTGCCGAAGAAAAGCGAATCGCCATTAAAGCGACAAAAGCTATGGATTTGAAAGTGGCAGGTGTTGACATTATTCGTTCGGCAAAAGGTCCTTTATTGTTAGAAGTGAATTCGTCGCCAGGTCTTGAAGGCATTGAAGGCGCTACAAATAAAGATATTGCTGGCGAAATGATTTTGGCAATTGAGAAGAATTTCAAACACAAATTATAGTAGGATTTTTAATTTTACCGCAAATTCGCAAATTTTTTATTTATAATCTGTGAATCTGTGGCGAAAAAAATTAGAAAGTTAAGCGAGATGCACTAAAAAGGTATCGAATTAAAGTATGTTAAAGACCAATAAAATCATTATAAATGAATTCATTTTTAGACGTTATTTTAAGAAGTGCGGCAGTCTATTTTTTTATGATGATTGCCTTACGGATTTTTGGTAAAAAAGAACTTTCACAACTCAATACCGCCGATGTAATTCTGATTTTACTGATTAGTAATGCTGTTCAGAACGCAATGGTTGGAAACGACACCAGTCTTTACGGTGGTTTGGCGGCTGCAACGGTTTTGTTTGCTATCAACTATATTTTGAAAAAGCTAATGTTTAAATCCAAGAAATTCAGCGACTTTATTCAGGAAAAGCCAGAAATTTTAATTCATAACGGATTTTTAGAATTTAAAACATTGAGTTCTTTAAATATAACTTCGGATGAATTGCGAGAAGCAATGCGGGAACATGGCGTTGAAAATTTCAAGGATGTAAAATTGGCCATGTTAGAAATTGATGGAAATATCAGTATTATTTCTGGGGATAAAAATCTACGACAAACGCACCACAAAAGAAAAATCCATAAAACATTGGGAAGTTTGAATTAATTTACTTCCCTTTTCTTCTGTCTCGTTCCGCTTTAATCAACTTTAATTCTCTACTGGTTTGTCCCGCAACTGAAGTATTTTCTTCCGCTCGACGAATTAAATACGGCATCACATCACGAACTGGTCCAAAAGGTAAATATTTGGCATTATTGTAGCCATTTGCAGCCAAATTATAACTGATATTATCGCTCATTCCGTACAATTGTCCAAACCAAATTCTTTGATCTTTTTTGTCAATGTTGCGTTCTTGCATAAATTCCATCAATTTATAAGATGATAATTCATTGTGAGTTCCAGCAAAAATGGACATTCTATCAATGTTTTCAATCATATAATGTATGGCAGCGTCGTAATTTTCATCTGTCACTTCTTTCGATTCGCAAATTGGTGTTGGATAACCTTTTTCTTC